>JAKPPK010000305.1 GCA_029547385.1 Candidatus Latescibacterota bacterium | reverse complement strand
GATCGTGTCGGGAACGGTGACCCTGAAAATGGCCTCGCGAGTCAAGCGTCTTTACGACCAGATGGCCGAGCCCAGATACGTGATTTCCATGGGCAGTTGCGCGAACACCGGCGGACCATACTGGGAACACGGGTACCATGTTCTGAAAGGCGTGGATCGCATCATTCCAGTGGATGTGTACATTGCGGGGTGTCCTCCTCGCCCCGAGGCATTGATTGATGGCGTGCTGCAACTCCAGAAGAAAATCACGGAACAGCGCGTGGTCAGGAAAGCGGTGTGAGGCAACCATGGACGCGTTGGCAATCGCAACGATGGTGAAGGACGTCTTTGGCGGCGCGGTTCTTGCCGTTGACCAGCCGGAGGTCGAGCCTGTAGCAGTGATCGAACCCGCGAACGTGGCGGAGGTTGCTCGTTTCCTGAGGGAAACACCGGAACTCGCATTCGACTATCTGATGTGCCTCAGCGGCTTCGATACGATGCCGACTGAGGAGGATCATCCAGCCCGGAACACGCCGGAAGAGGATACCGGAGCACCCTCCACCGAAACGGCGGCACCTGCCCTTGGCGTGGCGTACCATCTCTTTTCCTATTCTCACAGCCACCGGTTCGCGTTCAAAGCGCACACGCCGCGCGAAAATCCCCACATTCCCAGTGTTGCGGAGATATGGCCTGCTGCCGACTGGCACGAACGTGAGGCGTTCGACCTTTTCGGAATCATCTTCGATGGGCATCCAGACCTGCGCAGAATCCTGCTTCCCGAGGACTGGGTCGGGCATCCTCTGCGAAAAGACTACGCAGCGCAGGAAAGCTACAGGATCGGGGACGCCTGCGCGCAAATTGCGCGGGGTTGGTAACCCCTGGAAAACAGCCGGAAGACTATGCCGCTCAAAACAGAGGAAATGCTTCTCAATGTGGGGCCTCAGCACCCGTCGACGCACGGGGTGCTTCGGCTGGAGGTAACCACCGACGGCGAGCTTGTCACCAGTGCTGAGCCGACCATCGGGTACCTCCACCGCTGTTTTGAGAAATACGCCGAGACACTCACCTACCAACAAATAATCCCCTACACTGACCGGCTTGACTACCTCTCGTCGATGAACAACAATTTCGGTTTTGTCGTTGCCGTAGAAAAACTTATGGGGATTCACGTGTGCGAACGGGCGGAGCGGATTCGGGTGATCATGGCAGAGCTCAACCGCATCGCCAGCCACTTGATGTTCATCGGAAGTTTCAGCAATGATCTTGGAGCCATGACGCCTTTTCTGTGGTGCTTCCGCGACAGGGAGGAGATCCTCAAGATCTTCGAGGAAGTATCGGGCGCGCGGCTTCTTTACAACTATTATCGGATAGGCGGCCTCGCAGCCGACCTGACCCCCGGCATCGAAGAGAAGATTTACTCGTTTCTCAACCAGTTCGAAGCGCACATGCTCGAGCTGGACGACCTTTTCACGCGCAACGCTATCGTGATAGCCCGTCTCAAGGGTGTGGGGATGATTCCCCGCGAGATGGCCATCGCGTACGGGCTTTCCGGCCCGATGCTCCGCGCCAGCGGGGTAGATTGGGATTGCCGGCGTGACGAACCGTATTCGATTTACGCGTCGCTTCGTTTTGAAGTCCCGGTAGGAGGCGAAAAACTCGGCGCTTTGGGCGATTGTTACGCGCGGTATCTGGTCCGCCGGGCCGAGATCGACCAATCTGTATCACTCGTACGGCAATGCCTTGCCGATATTCCGCCGGGAGACGTCAAAGAACAGGTGAAACGAAACGTCCGCCCACCTGTCGGCGAGGTTTACGTGAGAACCGAAAATCCGCGGGGAGAGATCGGTTTCTACCTGCGAAGTGACGGATCGACGAAACCCTCGCGTGTGAAAGTTCGTGCCCCGAGCTTCTGCAACATGAGTGTGTTCAGCCGCATTTCCAAAGACATCCTGGTAGCGGACATGATCGCCATTCTCGGGAGCGTTGATATCGTTCTCGGCGAAATCGACAGATGACGCACAACGGAAAACACTGATGCAGGAGATGTACGAAACACTCCTCGCCGCGCTTGGTGCCGAGAGGGTCATCCCTTTTTCGGTCGGATTTGCCGTGCTGGCGGTCGTTTTCGCATTGTTCGCGGCGATCATGGGTGCTGTAGTGGCACTCATAATGGTTCTCGCCGAACGGAAGATTTCTGCGGATATCCAGGAACGAATAGGACCGAATCGCGTGGGCCCGATGGGTTTCTTCCAGACGGTAGCCGATGCGGTAAAGCTTCTCACGAAGGAAAACGTCCTTCCACGAAAAGCCGACAGTATCCTCCACTATTGCGCACCAACGCTTGTGTTCACAGGCGCGCTTCTACCGGTGGCCGCCATCGCGTGGAGCAACCGCATTGTGGCCGCTGACCTGAACATCGGCGTCCTGTATGTCGTTGGGACAGCGAGCTTGGGGGTGATTGGCAGGCTCATGGCCGGGTGGGCCTCAAACAACAAATGGTCGTTGCTCGGTGGGATGCGCGCCGCCGGACAAATGATCTCGTACGAGATACCCAACAGCATCGCCATCCTTTCGGTGATCGTTCTGGCGGGAACACTGAATCTGCAGGAACTCTCAGAGGCTCAGATGGGCGGGATTCACCAGTGGTTTGTGTTCCGCTCGCCGTTCGCCTTCGTCGCCTGTCTCATTTACTTATTGAGTTCACTGGCCGAAGTGAACCGTACACCGTTTGATCTGCCGGAAGCGGAATCGGAGCTTGTATCCGGTTACCATACCGAATATTCCGGAATTCGCTGGGCGATTTTCATGATGTCGGAGTACATCGGTATGGTGGTTGTGAATGCTGTTGCCGTCGCTTTGTTCTTCGGCGGATGGAACGGCGGATTGCCGGGAGAACCCCTGCTGGGCGGCTGGATCTGGTATCTGCTCAAAATCGCCGTTCTGATGTACTGCCAAGTCTGGATAAGGTTTGTGCTGCCGAGACTTCGCATAGACCAGCTCATGTCACTGTGCTGGAAAAACCTCGTTCCTCTCGGTTTCCTTGCGTTGCTGGGCGCATCGGTGCAGGCGCTTCTGGGCCCCACGGGCCAGCGCGTGATGATGGTTGCTGCGTGGCTCGTGTTTGGCGGATTTGTAACACTCCTGTTCGTGGCGGTCCGCAAGACACGACACGTTCCTGCGCAGGGTGGATTTTCCGGATGAGGGCCTTCTTCGGGTACTGGCGAGGCATTGCCTCCGGTTTCATGACGACACTGGTCGGCATGGTGGCAGCCATCAGGCACGTCGGCCGGAAGGAATACACGCTGGAATACCCAGAACGTCGCGACGTACTTCCTCCCCGGGCCCGGATGTCGCTGTTCATGAACGCGGACGAATGCATCGCGTGCGCTCAGTGTGCCCGCGCGTGCCCTGTAAACTGCATAACGGTAGCTTCGGTCAAACGTCCCAAGGATGAGGAACCGCCCGTCACGGTTGTCGGACAACGTAAAAAGGTGCTGGTGCTCACGGGATACAAAATTGACATGGGAAGGTGTTGTTTCTGCGGTCTGTGCGTCGAACCCTGCCCGACGCACAGCCTGTACATGACTCCAGACTTCGAAATGGCAGTTGTGCAAAAGGCCGCGGAACCGGACGAAATCCTCCACGAGGGAGAAAGCTTCGCGGCCGCAGATGCGCGACGAACTCGGTCGGAGATACAGGTCCAGCATCCGAGGTTTGGCCGTACGGGGCTCGTGTACGATTTTCTGGCGATCACTGACGATCTGCGGCGTCGAGGCGAAACGGTACCTGTGAATCCGCTTTTCCCCGAAGAGCACGCTCAGTTGGTACAAAACCGGGTCCGGCCGCCAAACCAGGACGCCGCTGGTACCACGGATCCCCCTGGAGGCCGCAATTGAACGCGTACGACCTCGCCTTCTACTTGCTCGCAGCGATGGCGCTGGTTGGCGCGGCCATTACCGTTTTGAGCCGTCGCCTTGTGTACGCCGCATTCAGCCTTTTGCTCGCCTTTCTCGGCGTTGCAGGTCTCTACGCACTTCTGGCGGCCGATTTCCTTGCAATCGCACAGGTGGTAGTCTACGTGGGCGGAATTCTCGTGTTGCTTCTCTTCGGGGTTATGCTGACGCATCGAATTTACGACACGACCCTGAAGAGCGTGCGCGTTCAGCCGCTCCTCGGCGGCCTCGTCGCCGCAGGGATAGCCATCCTGCTTATCAGTGTGGCATGGAATACGCCCTGGAACACAACACACGAGATCGCCGCGGAACCGACGACGGCAAAAATCGGCGAAGCGTTCATGAAGCATTACGTGTTCCCGTTCGAGTTCGTGTCGCTGATCCTGCTCGTAGCCCTCATCGGTGCTGCTCTGATCGGACGTAGCCGCACACCCGGTTCAGGCAACGGACGTTGATATGGTACAACTTCCTCATTTTCTCACCGTTAGCGCGCTCCTTTTTGCGGCGGGCGTGTTCGCAGTAGTGACGCGACGAAACGCAGTCGCGCTCCTTATGGGTGTGGAATTGATGCTGAACGCCGCGAACTTGAATTTCGCCGCATTCTCGCGGTTCAGCCACAATTCGCTGGACGGACAGATTTTTGCGATGCTGAGCATCGTTACGGCTGCGGCAGAGGTTGCAGTAGCACTTGCGATCGTACTGAACATTTACCGCAACATCGAAACCATTGACGCCGACCAGGCGGGCGATCTCAGGGGATAAGGCTCGTGGAAACAACCATCACGACGTATGCGCTCATCCTCGCGCTCCCGCTTGTCGCGTTTGTTGTGCAGGTGTTTTTCGGAAAAAGGCTCCCTCGAGGGGGAGATTGGTTGGTAATCGGCGCGATCTGTATCGACCTGTTGCTGTCCCTGCGAGTCTTCTTTGGAGCGCTGTTCTTCTCCTCATTCGCCGGCACACCATTTGTGTGGAACCTGCGCGGCTGGCTTGGCGACGCGGGCACGGGGGTTCTCGCGTTGTCAACCGGCATCCTAGTGGATAATGTCACCGCGATGATGCTTGTGGTTGTGACGAGTTGCAGCACCCTCATTTTCCTGTTCAGCACAGGGTACATGGCGGGTCACCGTCGCTACAGCCTGTTCTTCGCATATCTGTCCCTGTTCGCGTTTTCCATGCTCCTGCTGGTTTTGGGCAACAATCTGATCGCGCTGTTCATGGGGTGGGAACTCGTCGGCTTGAGTTCATACCTGCTCATAGGCTTCCTGTTCGAGGAGCCGGTGGTAGCCCCCGATATCGTTCCAGCCTCCGCCTGCAAAAAAGCATTTATCACGAACCGCATCGGTGATACAGGTTTTCTGCTCGGAATCCTGACCCTGTTCTCTTTCACCGGCAAAATCGCGTACGGTGACGTCTTCGAAGCGGTTAGGAACGGCGCCTTCGGTGACCACACGACCCTCCTGACCGTTGCCGGGATTCTCTTGTTCTGCGGCGCGATGGCGAAATCCGCCCAGTTCCCGTTGCATGTGTGGCTTCCCGACGCGATGGCAGGCCCGACGCCGGTGAGTGCTCTGATTCACGCCGCAACGATGGTAGCGGCGGGTGTATACATGGTTGCCCGGTTGTACCCGCTTTTCACCCCGGATGCCCTGACCTTCATCGCATACGTAGGCGCGTTCACTGCGTTGTTCGGCGCCACCATCGCGCTGGTGATGAACGACATCAAGCGGGTGCTCGCCTACAGCACCATCAGCCAACTGGGATACATGGTGTTCGGTCTTGGCGTAGGTGCGTACTCGGCGGGCCTTTTCCACCTGATGACCCACGCGTTCTTCAAAGCTCTGCTGTTCCTTGCCGCAGGAAGCGTGATCCATGCGATGCATCGCGCGTACCACTATGCGGGGCTTGAATGGAATCCGCGATCCCGTGAGAATGACGCCCAGGACATGCGCAACATGGATGGTTTGCGAAAGGCCATGCCTGTCACGTTTGCCACCACTGCCGTTGCCGTGCTGGCAATTTCTGGAGTGCCGTTCACCAGTGGTTTTCTGAGTAAAGACATGATTCTCGGAGGCGCGTTTGCTTTCGGTTTCGTTGAGAATCCACAGCACTTCCTCATTCCGGTGTTCGGGTTCGCCGCCGCCGTACTGACTGCATTCTACATGGCGCGTCTGCTGATCATGACGTTCCTCGGCACAAACCGGATGGCGGAACGTGGGCAAGAGGCGCTGCGGGAAAGCCCGTGGAACATGACGGTTCCCCTTGTCCTCCTCGCTGTGTTGTGTGGCTGGTTCTGGTACAATCCGGACCCGACAACGATTTTCGCGAAGGGGTGGGTGTCATCCTTCCTGACGCCACCCGCTTCGGCTGTCCCGCAAACGCTTGTAGCTGCTCCCGCAGACGCCCATCATGCCGCGCATGTGGCAGCGATGCTCGTGTCACTGTCCTGTGCCGGAGCCGGTTTTTTCGCCGCATGGATGCTCGGTCGGCGGGGCGCGATTTCGTTGGAGCACTGGAGACTGTCGGGATCGCGCGTGTACTACCTTCTGGCCAACAAGTATTACGTTGATGAGCTTTACAACAGGACCGTTGTCGCCGGAATGGTTCAGGTTTCGCGCATTCTAGGGTGGTTTGACAAGGTTCTGGTAGACGGAGTTGTCAACGCCACAGGTCGCTTCCAGACAGGGTTGTCCGAACTCTCCGGTTTCGTCGACCGGTACGGTGTTGACGGCCTCGTGAACGCCTTGGCCGGTTTTGTGCGCGATACGGGCAATGAAGTGAGGCAGATCCAGACAGGACGCATTCAGAACTACGTCGTGTACGCAACGGTGGGGCTCATTGTGTTGATCGTAGTTACCGGCATGTGAGGGCACTCCGGATATGTCCAACATCCTTTCGTGGTTGACATTTCTGCCGCTGGTTGGAATGGCGGCGATCCTCGTCATTCCTACGAGATTGCGCAAAAGCACAGGATTGATCAGGTACGTTGCCCTCGGCACAACCCTGGGGTGTTTTGCTCTCGCGGCGTGGCTCTTCTTCGCATTTGACCGCAGTTCCAGCGCGATGCAATTCGTCGAAAATGCCGACTGGATTCCTTACTTCTCCATCCGTTACACCCTTGGCGTCGACGGCCTGTCGATCCTCATGGTGTTGCTGACACAGATCATCGGCCTCGTTGGCGTCATCGCGTCATGGAATATCACCAAAGCAGTGAAGGGCTATTTCGCACTGTACCTTTTGCTCCAGACCGGCATGACCGGGGTATTCTGCGCACTCGACTTCGTTCTGTTCTATGTGTTCTGGGAAGTCATGCTGTTGCCGATGTATTTCCTGATCGGCATATGGGGAGGCCCCCGGAAAGAATACGCGGCAATCAAGTTCTTCCTGTACACGTTGCTGGGAAGCGTATTGATGTTACTCGCGATCCTTGCGTTGTATCTCAACATGCAGGCGCCCAGCTTCAGCATCACCGCGATGGCAGACCCCGCCAATTTCCGGGCCGACGGTTGGCTTGTACGCAACATGCCAACCTGGTTCTTTGGCCTCACCCCGAAGGAACTTGTCTGGCTTGCCTTCTTCGTGGGCTTCGCGATCAAAATACCTGCGTTCCCGTTCCACACGTGGCTTCCAGATGCTCACGTGGAAGCGCCAACAGCCATAAGCGTCATTCTCGCCGGCATCCTTCTGAAAATGGGAACGTACGGCATTCTGCGGGTCAATTTCCCCATTCTTCCTGCGGAAACCGTGCATTTTGCGACCTTTATCGCGGTAATCGCAGTAATAAACATCGTCTACGGCGCCCTGTGCGCGATGGCACAGAAGGATCTCAAAAGCCTTGTGGCGTATTCCTCGATCAGCCATATGGGTTACGTAATGCTGGGCATGGTTTCCTGGCGTAACGAAGCGGGATTGAACGGCGCCGTGCTGCAGATGTTCAACCACGGCACGATCACCGCCATGTTGTTCCTCCTTGTCGGCGTGGTGTACGACCGGGCACATCATCGCCGTATCGATGGTTTCGGCGGGCTCTGGGCAAAGGCCCCCGTGTTTTCCAGCTTGTTCGTTGTTGCTTCCATGGCTGCCCTGGGGCTGCCCGGGCTTTCCGGTTTCATCAGCGAGCTCCTTGTGTTCATGGGTGCCTTCGCCAGCCACCGCGTGTTCGCTGTAATAGCATCATCCGGCATCGTTCTCGGCGCCGCGTACCTTCTCTGGACGATCCAGAGGGTCTTCATGGGGCCACTAAATCAGGCATACGCAGAGAAGGACGCAATGCCCGAAATCTCGCCAAGGGAGATCGCTTCCGTCGTTCCGTTGATGGCAATTGTGATCGTGCTGGGCGTGTACCCCGCGCCGGCGCTGAATCTCATCGGCCCGACGCTGGGGTCGCTCCTCCAGACAATGCAAAGCGCCGCTGGCGCGGCGATCCTCCCCTAGGCCGGAGGGTCAGGAAGCGATGGGTTCGATCCAGGATCACATCATATCAAGCGTGCACGCTTTCGCGCCAGAGGGTGTCCTCGCGGCAACACTTCTCCTCATCATCGTGGCGGATCTGTTGCCGGCCACCTCGCGCCCGGCTGTTTCCCTCGGGCTGGCCCTGGGAGGTCTGGCGGTATCTGCGGCTACCGTGGTGCGCCTGCCCGCCGGGGAGACGCTCATCTTCGCCGGCATGCTGGCAACGGATGGCTTCGCCGCAACGTTCAAACTGGTCGCAGCGGCCGTTACTGCCGTAGTGCTGGTTGTGTCGCATCGCGCAACCGACGTCAACAGGGAGCACTTCGCGGAATACTGCGCGATGGCGATCGCGTTGTGTCTGGGCACGTACGTTATGGTGGCAGCCGCAAACCTGTTGAGCATGTTCCTAGCATTTGAGCTGGTCAGCATGTCGTCCTACATACTGACCGCGCACATGAAAGAAGACAGGAAAGCCAGCGAGGCCGCCCTCAAATACGTCGTCTTCAGCGCATCCTCCAGCGCAGTCATGCTGTACGGCATGTCATTGATATACGGCCTCACCGGCACACTCGTGCTGAAGGCAATCATGCCTGCCCTTGCGGGCAACACTGCCTCCCTTGCACAGTCTGTGGGCGTACTTTTCGTTCTGGCAGGCCTCACTTACAAAATCGCCGCGGTCCCGTATCATTTCTGGTGCCCGGACGTGTACGAGGGAGCACCCGCGCCGATCGCGGCCTTCCTCTCCGTGGGCCCAAAAGCAGCGGGGATGGCGATGCTTGCCCGTTTCTTGAACGAGGCTCTCTTCCTTCCGCCGGGTTCTCCCATTCGGTCCGGAATCGATTTTGGCAACTGGCAGACCGCAATCGTGCTTATCAGTGCGGTAACCATGACCCTCGGCAACCTTTCGGCGTTGCGGCAGACGAACGTCAAACGCCTTCTCGCGTACAGCTCGATCGCCCACGCAGGGTACATGCTGATGGCGCTGGCAGTCATCAGGCCGTTCGGCGTTACCGCGATGACGTTTTACGTCGTTGCGTACGCACTCATGAACCTGGGTGCCTTCCTTGTCGTTATCGCGCTCGGACGGAGTATGCGCAGCGAAGAACTTGACTCGTACGCCGGTCTGGGAGGTCGCGCCCCCGTTGTTGCGGTATTGATGGCGATCTTTCTGTTTTCCCTCGCCGGGATACCCCCGACCATGGGATTTGTCGGAAAGCTGTATCTTTTCTGGGCCGTTCTGGAAGGGAAAGGGCTCGCCTGGCTGGCTGTTGTCGCGGCATTGAACACGGTAATCGCGCTGTACTATTACGCGCGGATTCTCCGTCAAATGTTCTTCCTCCCCGCGCGAGAGGGAGCTGGAGAGATTCGCGTAGAGCCGATCCATTACGTCGTCTTGTTCCTGCTGGCGATCCCGACGTTGGCGCTCGGTGTGTACTGGGGCCCGCTCTGGGGAGCGATTTCCGCCGCCGGGACACCGTGAAGCAGCGGGAAGGCTCCGGAATGGGCCATACTCCACTGGCAATCTCGCTTCTCGTCTGCGTCCTCTCCCTCCAATCTGCTGCGGCAGAGCATGTTACCCGCACACGATGGTTCTTTTCCTTCGGGCCGTCCGCAATCTTCCTCTCGAACGCTGCGCACGATGATCTCGCGGGGGTTTCGGCGCCGGCAGGCACAGGTCGGGGTGGCTCCGCCCAGCTCGGGTTCGAGGTGACTTCTCACTTCGCTATGCGCCTTGCAGTTCACAGCGCTCGGCACAGCGTTGCGGGACCCGGGACAGGAGGCACCGCTTCTGCGGCGGTGGATTTCGTAGGCATTCAGAAGTACGGAGCTATTGCGCCATTCCTCTTCGGGAGAGTCGGCAAACAGGCGTTCGTTTTGTCGAACGCCCGGACAACTACCTCAGCGCCCCCCCGTGATCATTCCTGGAACGGCCATCTTCTGGGCGGAGGCACAGGGGTGCGGCTGTACTTGACGCGGCGCCTCAGCGTCGCCCCGGAGGCGTCTCTGTGCTGGGTGCGGTACAACAAGGTCATGAGCACCGACGGAACGGGGACGCAATTGCCGCTTGATCCCATTAGCGGCACGACGGGATCAGTCTCCCTCCTGTTGAGTATCCACTGGTAATCGAAACTTCATCCCTGCGGTTCGGGAACACGCTTCAGGCGCTGGTAGCTCCTTGAGGCGACTCGAACCATCGTCCCTTCAGATACAGGGATACGTTGACGAGACCAATCAGCACCGGAACCTCGACGAGGGGACCGATCACCGCGGCGAATGCGGCGCCGCTGTTGATGCCGAACACGGCAACTGCAACGGCAATGGCGAGTTCGAAGTTGTTGCTCGCTGCCGTGAAACTGAGCGTTGCGGTCTTCGCGTAATCTGCCCCCGCTTTCTTTCCGATCCAGAAGCTGATGAGAAACATGATCACGAAATAGATCAACAGCGGTATTGCTATCCGCACCACGTCGAGAGGGATCTGGACGATCAGGTTGCCTTTGAGGCTGAACATCACCACGATGGTGAACAGAAGGGCGATCAACGTAATGGGACTGATTCTCGGAATGAACTGCCCGTGGTACCACTCCTTCCCTCTGGATTTCACCAGAACAAGCCGCGTCAGCGCACCGGCGATGAACGGAATCCCCAGGTAGATGAACACGCTCTCGGCAATCTGCCCAATGCCGACGTCGACAACGGCTCCCCGAAGGCCGAACAGCGGCGGCAGAACCGTGATGAAGAACCACGCGAAGACGCTGTAGAAGAGCACCTGAAAGATGCTGTTGAACGCCACGAGGCCGGCGCAGTACTCAGTGTCACCCCTCGCAAGGTCATTCCAGACAATCACCATCGCGATGCAACGCGCCAGACCTATCATAATCAGGCCGACCATGTACTCCGGATAACCAGACAGAAACGTGATCGCGAGCACAAACATGAGCACGGGACCAATGATCCAGTTCTGCACGAGCGATAACCCGAGGATCTTGCCGTTGCGGAACACATCGCCCAGCTCCTCGTATTTCACTTTCGCCAGCGGGGGATACATCATCAGGATGAGCCCGATGGCGATCGGGATGTTGGTCGTGCCGACCTGAAAACGGTGAATGAATCCCTCGGTACCGGGCACAAAGTAGCCAACCGCCACACCGGCGGCCATCCCGAGGAAAATCCAGAGAGTAAGAAATCTGTCGAGGAACGACAGGCGCTTGGTTGCGACGGCCGACATAGTGTTCTCCTTTGGGACTCACGGAAAACCACACAGTACAGTAATCGAGTTTCTATTTCCAGAGGGACAGAGTAGCCGAAATCAGGGCCGCTCACTCGCAGTTGCCGCCACAGGAGCATTGCAGCGTGCGCTCCCCTCGACTTCCGTCCGCTTGTTTCCCTCTGGACGTGATTGTTCCGAGCCCTCCGGAGATTACTCGCCTGACGGGCTCGCCGGTTTCTGGATGCGTGACAAGTGGTTCGTCGCTCATCCTCTGCTGGATCTCGAACCTTTTCGGTTTCTCCCCCGGTTTGCCGGGGATCGTTTTATACACGTAGGTAGCCATTGCGTCGCCCTCTGTGGCGTCTTCGGTGACTTCTTCGATCTGTACGTTGCAGCACGAGGATTTCTTCGGTCCAAACAACACGGACAACACCCCTTTGCCCTTCCTGTCAGCCATCAATCCACTCTCCTTCAGATCACGTTGAACACAACACCCGCCAGCACTGCCGTAACCAACACTACTGAAACGAACGTCGCCACCAGGCGAGGCTTGAAGATGCTCGCCAGCATACTCATCTCAGGGATGCTCATGCCGGCCCCGCCAATAATCAAAGCGATTACTGCCCCGAGGCTCATGCCTTTCTGGGTCAAGGCCACGGCGATAGGAATCACCGTTTCCGCACGGACATACAGCGGAACACCGATCACTGCCGCAACAGGGATAGCGAATGGATTCTGCGGGCCCGCAATACCGACGACGAAATCACCCGGAAGATAACCGTAAATCGCCGCGCCGATCGCAACGCCGATTACGAGGTACACCAGCACCCCGCGGAAATCCCCCCACGCTCCCGCAAAGGCCTCGCGGAGTTTTCCCCGGAACGTTTCCGGTTTCTCCTGATCGTGCACCACACCGCTCACCCGCACATTCCTGACGTCCGATGCCAATCCGAAGCCTTGCAAGGCCGCTCCGCAAGCCATGGATGCAACAAACGTTACGGCCCCGTATACCACACAGGCTTTCCATCCCAGCAGAAACAAGAACATGGTCAGGATGATCGGATTCAGCAACGGCGACGCAAGTACGAATGACATCGTCGCACCAAAGGGCACGCCTGCCCTCAAAAGCCCGACAGTCATCGGGATCGTGGAACACGAGCAGAAAGGCGTAATCGCTCCAAGTGCCGCACCGAGGAAATTACCAAGCACACCTTTCCTCGAAAGCCACGTGCGGAGTTTCTCGTCAGACACGTACTGGAGCATCAGGCCCACTAACGTGCTGATGCCGAGGAACAGCGCTGTGAGTTCCGCGAGAATGAAGACGAAGAACTTCAGGGATACAGCAAACGGGTTCATCAATCCACCTTTTCATCGTTCACCCAGTTGCAATCCCGGACCGTCGCTATCGGACAACCGGTTGCTTCACCGGAACCGTGACAACAGGCAATAGCTATTCAGGTTTTCTCCCGCGAATGATCGCTGATGCGACAGAGTTCTCGATTCCGCTCCCGGGTACCCAGCGGCCGATCAGTTCGCGGCTTTCTTCCTCAATCTCAACACGGATGTCCTGGAATCCAGCGTTCTCCAACCATGCACGAACCTCATCCACCGAGGCCGCCCCGCCGATACAGCCGCACACGAGGTCATCATCCGTCCGCATGCTCTCGGGCAGAGGTTTGTCTGCAACGATGTCCGAAATCGAAAGCCGTCCGCCAGGTTTCAGAACACGGAAGCATTCGTTGAATACTGCAGCCTTGTCCAGCGAAAGATTCACTACGCAGTTGGATATGATGACATCTACGCTCTCGTCGGCAACAGGAAGGTGTTCGATCTCACCCAGCCGGAACTCCACGTTGTTGAAGCCCGTGCGCTCTGTGTACGTTGCAATGTTGTTCCGCGCCTTTGTCACCATCTCCGGGGTCATATCCACGCCGATGGCGCGGCCTCCTGCCCCGACGATGTTGCCCGCAAGGAACACGTCAAGGCCCCCGCCGCTGCCGAGGTCGAGAACGACCTCTCCTTCGCCGATCGATGCGAGTACGAGCGGATTGCCGCAGGATAACCCCATGTTCGCACCTTCCGGGAGTGTCGCCAGT
This sequence comes from Candidatus Latescibacterota bacterium, assembly GCA_029547385.1. Taxonomy (GTDB): domain Bacteria; phylum Latescibacterota; class MWCZ01; order MWCZ01; family MWCZ01; genus MWCZ01. Next base: position 5,200 of record JAKPPK010000305.1, on the reverse strand, counting down.
TCTTCCAGCGTGTATCCGGCAGCCAGAGCGGCCTGCGTTGCGTCAGCTTTCTCCCCGGGTGTTCCGGAACAACACGCAGAGCTCGAGCAACAGGATGTGGCGCCGGAAGTCGCGATTTCGGCGTAACGCTTGCGGATCTTGCCCCGCGTAATGTGTATGAGTTCAGACACGAAAGTCCCTCCTGGAACCAGGCTCCCGTCGCTTCCTATCGTTTGCTCAGTGAGATGGAAATGTCCTTCGGCAAGGCGAGCCCGGCCGCAACCTGCATCGCTTTGAACAGGCCGGACGGGACGGCGCATCCGGAACAGCACCCTTTCAGATTGTCCCTTACTATCGCCATGAACACGCTGTCGGAAGCGGGGCTTATCTCCTGGTACGCGTCGATCGGCTCGTATTGTTTTAGAGATTTCCCCAGCTTGGCGATCTTTTCGCAGTTGCTCGATACATGGAACTCCACATTCTGGTTGTCCGGGCTGGACACCTCCGCAGAAGTGACAAAGCCACAGATTCCCGCATTGATCGTCACCAACGCATTCAAATCGCACCTCATGTCGTGTGGAAGGGAAAATCACACGGAGTACTCAGCTCCGCAGCTCAAATTCAATCAACCCGGTGTGAGTTTTTTGAGGGCAGCGGGTAACGTTTCGACGAACTCCCGGATCTCGTCGCGCACCCGCCGGTAATGACTGAGCGCTTCCTCTTCCGTCTCCGAATTCTGTGCGAGACGGGGCGGGTCATCGAATCCCACGTGGACCACACGCGCTTTGCCGCCAAGCCACATGGGGCAGGACTCATGCGCGTGATCGCACACGGTTACAACAAAATCGAACGCGACATCCCGAAGCTCATCGACGTGTTTGGAGCGATGGCCCGAAATATCTACCCCGGCTTCGGCCATGACACGCACGGCACGGGGGTTGAGCCCGTGCGTTTCGATACCCGCTGAAAAGGGTTCTATTTCGTCACCCTTGAGGTATCGCGTCCATCCTTCCGCCATCTGGCTCCTGCACGAATTGCCCGTACACAGGAACAGGATTTTCAGCTTTGGTTTGATGTTCGGCACAGTTCCTCCGGACAGACGGAAATGACGCGGGCCACCTTAACCCGGTCTTCCTCGATGGTTTCGTCGTTCTCAATGGAACGGATCACCCATTCGATGCAATCGTTGACAAGCACACTTGAACGGGGGTCTGGCAGGCGGTAGTACACCCATCGGCCGCGCTTGCTGCTTTCGACCAGCTTCGCCCCGTACAGAATGGAAAGGTGGGTGGAGACAGTAGATGGTGCGAGGCCAAGAACCTCAACAATCTGACAGACACAGAGTTCGCCCGCACGCAGCATCGCGAGAATCCTGATTCGGTTGCTGTCCGCAAGTGCTTTCGTGATAGCGAGCAGGTCACGCATTGCAATTCCTCATTTCGGCATATAACGAATTATACCGCACCGAGCCTGCTGACGCAAGAGCACGAAAGAAATCAATCCCCGATTTGGGGTGCCTCTTGACAATCCTTGGCGAATTCGCCAAATTTAGAAAGTGAAAGGAACGCACATGCAGATGCTCACCCTGAATAACGCACAGGCTCAGGCCCGGTACGAAGCACGCGCCAGAATCATCAAGGCCCTCGCGCACCCCACGCGCCTGTTCATCGTAGACGTACTCGCGCAGCAATCCCATTGCGTGTGTGAACTGACCGCGATGGTTGGCGCGGATACGTCCACGGTCTCCAAACACCTCAGTCTGTTGAAAGACGCCGGCCTTGTTTCAGACGAGAAAAGGGGCACCCAGGTGTATTACCACCTTGTGGCACCCTGTGCGCTCCGGTTTCTCGACTGTGCCGAAGCAGTAATGAAAGTTCGTCTGGAGAAGCAATTAGCCGCCGTCTGAGTTTTTTTGTTGTGTTTCTTGGTTATTTTGCCACATAGTAAAAAAGAAGGTCCGTCATGAATTGGAAAGATGAATGGAAACCTCTGGCTCTGATCCTCGCCATCTTCTTCGCGGCGTTTTACCTGCCCGTTGGGATCCCACGATTTGATAACGCGGTATCAGAGGCATTTCAACTCACAAAATGGTACGCGCGGGAGCACGTTGTTCTGTGCCTGATTCCGGCGTTCTTTATTGCAGGGGCGATTTCCGTCTTCGTGAACCAGGCCGCGGTGATGAGATACCTCGGCGCGAAGGCGAAGAGAACTCTTGCGTACGGAGTTGCCAGTGTCTCCGGCACGATCCTCGCAGTATGCTCATGCACGGTTCTCCCGTTGTTCGCGGGGATCTACAAGCGCGGTGCGGGGCTCGGCCCTGCGATGGCATTTCTGTACTCGGGGCCGGCCATCAATGTCCTTGCCATCGTTATGACGGCACGCGTCATGGGTCTGGAACTTGGCGTTGCGCGGGCAGTAGGGGCAGTCGTGTTCAGTGTCGTCATCGGCCTTTTGATGGCGCTCATTTACCGAAAAGACGAGACAGCCCGCAACAACTCGCAGGCTGACACCCCGGAACCCGAAGGCGGGAGGCCGCTCTGGCAGACGGCCGTGTATTTCGCCGCCATGGTCGGCGTCCTCGTGTTTGCGAACTGGGGCAAATCCGACCAGACAGAGGCGATATGGTACGCCATCTGGTCAGTGAAATGGTACCTGACGGCGGGGTTTGCGATTCTTTTGGCCGTTCTGCTCAATCGCTGGTTTTCTATTCCGTTCTGGCAAGTTGGTGTGGCTTCGCTCATCGTCCTCGGAATGGCGCTGGCTTTCCCTGAGGAACCGGTGGTGACATTCGGTGTCGGTGCCGTCGCATTGTCCGTTATCACCAGCCTGCGAACCGACGAATCCGGCGACTGGTTCGCCGCATCATGGGGTTTCGCCAAGCAGATCACCCCGCTTTTGCTGTTCGGAGTGCTGGCTGCGGGGTTCGCCCTTGGCCGGCCGGGTCACGAAGGCATCATCCCATCGCAGTGGGTGAGCGCTGCGGTCGGTGGGAACGGTGTGGGTGCGAATTTCTTCGCGTCTATCGCGGGTGCGTTCATGTATTTTGCTACGTTAACTGAAGTGCCGATTGTCCAGGGTTTGCTCGGAGCAGGGATGGGAAAGGGTCCCGCGCTGGCGCTGTTGCTTGCCGGACCGGCTCTTTCGCTTCCCAGCATGCTTGTCATACGTACAGTGGTAGGAACAGGTAAAACAATCACGTATGTGAGCCTGGTTGTCGTGATGGCGACAATAAGCGGGCTCATTTACGGGGCCATTTTCGCGTAAAAAGGAAGGTTCAACATGAAGAAGTTGCAGATTCTGGGCACGGGCTGCCCAAAGTGCAAAAAGCTCACCGAGGCCACGGAACAGGCCGCGCGTGAACTGGGAATCGAGTTTGAAATCGAAAAGGTGACGGACATCGACAAGATTCTGGAATTCGGGGTGATGATGACGCCGGCGCTTGCCGTGGACGGAGTGGTGAAGGTAGTCGGCAAAGTGCCGACCCCGCAGGAAATCAAGGCCCTGATCCAGTAAACTTCGAGACCCGTGGAAAGGAACACAAATGGCGGACAAACCCTGTTGCGAGCCAGTTGCGCAGAACGACTGCTGCAACGGCGCGACCGTTCTGATCTACCCGTGCTCCGGATCTTCCGATGTTGGCGAGATTTCCGATCACGCCGGCAGACTGCTCACGAGAGAAGGCTTCGGGAAAATGCATTGCCTTGCGGGAATTGGCGGGCGTGTACCCGGAATCACCCTCAGCGCACAGGCTGCAGGCAAGATCCTTGCGATTGACGGCTGCCCGCAGGACTGCGCGTCCAAAACGCTTTCCGTCGCAGGCATCGAGGACTTCTCCCGCGTTCGTGTCACCGATCTCGGAATGCCGAAAGGGAAAACTCCGGTCACTGAGGAACACACGAGGGTTGTCGCCGAAAAGGGTATCGAGGCGTTGCGTGCATCAGCATTGAGGGCAACCGCATGAACGCGAAGCGCTGGGTTGGAGCAGGGCTCCTCCTGTTCGTAATCGGGAGCCTCGGGGTAATGGGGTTCCGGAGCTTGCGTGGTGGTGCTGCTCAGGCTGAATCAACTCCCCGTCTGGAGCCGACATCGTCACCAGCGCCAATGACGCCTCCTGTGCAATCCGGCGAAGAATCGAGTGTTGGCCGGCCGCCGGGACCTGGGCGGCCGAAACCGGCTGTCCCTGCGCCTGAGCCAGAACGGGTCCAGACGCCCGCACAGGCTACACCGGAGAGCAACGGCCACCTTGTCGTCTACTACTTCTACGGAAACCGGCGATGCTACAGCTGCGTCACCATTCAGAGGCTCACCCAGAAAGCTCTGGAACAAGGCTTTCCGGACGAATTGAGACGGGGAAAAATCGAGTGGAGGCCGACCAACGTCGAGACGCCTGAAACGCAGCACTTCATCGCGGATTACCGCCTTTCATCGCAATCAGTGATTCTGTCGCAGGTCAAGAACGGACAACAGGTCGGGTGGCAGAACCTTCAACAGGTCTGGTACCTTCTGGGCAACGAGGAGGAATTCATCGCGTACGTTCAGGACGGCATCCGGGCCGCCTTGAGGGCGTTGTAATGCCCGACTTCGGTTTCGGAAGCACGTTCGCGGCGCTTGCGGCATTCTGGTTGGGTGTGCTTTCTGCCGTTAGCCCGTGCGGACTTGCAACGAACATCGCCGCGATCGCGTTCATCGGGAAGAATGTGAAGAGCCCCTCCAGCACTGTCTGGAGCGGGCTTTTCTATGCTCTTGGCCGTACCACCACGTACGTGGTGATAGGCATGGTTGTGGTTGCCGGCCTGACCGCGGTGCACGTTCTTTCGAATTTCCTCCAGACTTCCATGAACCGTTTCCTCGGGCCCCTGCTTGTTCTCGTCGGGATGGTCACCCTCGATCTTCTTCCCCTCAGATTACCGGAGACAGGCTTTCTCACGAGATTCAGCAGCAACACGAAGGTTCAGGGAATCGCCGGTGCGTTCGGCATCGGCCTCGTGTTCGCACTCGCCTTTTGTCCGGTTTCCGCAGCGTTGTTTTTTGGAGGATTGATCCCTCTCGCCGTGGAGAAGCAGTCCACGTTGCTGCTTCCGTTCATCTTCGGACTCGGAACTGCAATTCCGGTGGCGGCGTTCGCGGTGGTTATCGGCGCGGGCGCTTACTCACTTTCCAAACTTTTCGCCGCTGTCACCGCGGTGGAGTTGTGGGCAAGGTGGGTAACCGGGGTGGTTTT
>JAKPPK010000304.1 GCA_029547385.1 Candidatus Latescibacterota bacterium | reverse complement strand
TTCGTGCTGGAACGGGTGATGTGTGACGTCGCCTGAGTCCGGCAGGATAGTGGGAATTGTGGCAAAACCCGTCTGGCCCGGCATGAGCTTCTTCGAGTAGAGCTGATTGTTCCGGATCGTTCCTGACGTGCCCTGGAGCGTTATGGGGAAGGTGTACGGCTGTACGCACTCGATGTTCGACGCCACTTTCCCGATCACGCCGTCCTTGAACTTGAGTACCGTCACCATGGTCGGATCGTACTCATATCCACCTGGGTACAGCTCAAGATTCATGCTGTTCGTTGAATACGCAAAGACTTCCACTGCCTCTTTCTGGACGAACCACCGGAGTGCGTCCAGCGCGTGGAGCCCCGCAGACAGCAGCGAACTGCCGCCTTCTGCTTTGAGCCGGTTCCACCTGTACTGGCCATACCAAGGCCCGATGCCGTGATTGTAATCCACCTCGCCGTAAAACAATCGCCCTATCGCTTCGGCGCCGAGGAGCGCCTTGATCGTCTCAAAAAGAGGATTCCACCTGAGGACGAAACTGATAACGGTCTTCACCTTTGCCGCCTCGACTGCGGCACGGATTTGTCTGAATCCTTCAACATTCAATGCAACCGGTTTCTCCAGAACGAGATGGCAGCCCGCTTGTGCGGCCGCCACCGCATGTTCCGGGTGCATTGACGGTGGGGTGCAGATGGAGACGATGTCCAAGTCTGCTTCATGAAGCATTTTCGCGACGTCCGTGTAGATCGCGCAGGAGAAGCCAAGGCTTTTCTGGTACGCCTGCGCTGTCTCCGGCCGCCGGACGGCGATCGCGGCAATTTCCGTTTCAGGGTTATTGAGGTACGCCCGCATGTGTTCTCCGGCGACCCACCCGGCACCGATGATTCCGACCCGATACATGGCTCTCCCCTTTCCGCAGAACGGCCGGCTGGCCAAAGTTCCATTCCGCGCATCGTTTCAGATTCCTGCCAGAAACGACGCCGCACATCGAAAGACCGAAGGCGCGCACAAGTGCCCGTTCGTTCACGAGAAAGTATACTCAGCGTGCGGGAGATGTTCCAACGGAACCGGCGAAGCGTTGCCGCGCACCCGGAATCCGGCGATCAGCTTTGAGAGGGTTCTGTGGGTTCAAAACCTACGGAGAAGGTGCTCTGAAGAAGAGACTGCGCGTGGCATCGAATCGCCAGCAGAGTGCTGGTGCGGACTATCCCTGGAACATTCGCGATCCGCTCGGTGACGGCCTCTGCGAGGGCCTCTGAGTCTTTCACCACAAGAACGGCGACCACATCGAACTGGCCCGTGGTAGTGAACAATTGGCGCACCTCAGGAATCTCGGCAAGCGAGCGGGTAACGGCAGCCACGCTTTTGAGTTCCGCATTAATCAACATTATCGCCGTGAGCATGGAGTTCCTCGCGCGTGCAAAACAGGCGGACAGCCTGATCAGTGGTTCCGGCAAGACAGAAAAAGGGGGCGGGACCGCCCCCCGGGGTCATTTCTTCTTACGTGTTCTCACGCCAGGATCCGGCGGATGGCAGCAATCACGTCGGGCTCGGAAAGACCATACTTGGCCATCAGTTCCTCGCCTGTCGCCGATTCCGCATACGTATCCTGAATCGCGACGAATTCGATTCGGGCGGGATGCATACGAGCGGTCACCTGCGCGACAGCGCTTCCCAGCCCTCCATGGACCAGGTGTTCCTCCGCAACAACGATTCCTTTGGTTTCTTTTGCGGCTTTCACCACCGCTTCCTCATCCAACGGCTTGACGGTGTGCATGTCGAGAACGCGCACGCTCACGCCCTGCTCCGCCAGGCTTTCTGCCGCATCCAGTGCCGGACCGACAAGCATGCCGTTGGCGATGACAGTCACGTCCTTGCCTTCCCGCACGGTGATGGCCTTGCCGATGGCGAAATCCGCGGGCGGTGCATCGTACACCAGGGGAGCCTTTGCCCTTCCCGTTCGCACGAACACGGGGCCCTTGTGCTCGACTGCCGCGCGTATTGCCTGATACGTGCAATGCTCGTCAGACGGCACCATGACGACCATCTTCGGGAGCTCACACGCCAGCGCCACGTCTTCCACACTCATCTGGGATACACCGTCCTCGCCGATCGAAATCCCTCCGTGGCTGACCACGATCTTCACGTTGTTTTCCGCGTACGCGACACCAAGCCGAAGCTGGTCAAACCCCTTGCACATGAGAAAACACGCAAAGCTGGAAGCAAACGGTATTTTCCCCGTCGTCGCCAGACCGGAGGCAACGCCGACGAGGTTTGCTTCCGCGATACCCACGTTGAAAAACCTGTCAGGGTATGCCTTTGCAAAGTCTTTTGTCATGGTGGATTTCGAGAGATCAGCGTCCAGCACAACAACGTTGGGATGGAGCTTACCAATTTCAACCAGAGCTTTCCCGTACGCTTGCCGCGTTGCCATTCCCAATGGGCGCGCCATGTTGTATCTCCTCTTTCCGGATTGATTTACGACAGTTCCGCCAGGGCGCGCTCCATTTCGTCTTTGCTGGGCGCCTTACCGTGGTACTCGTTGTCATTCTCCATAAACGACACCCCTTTGCCCTTGGTCGTTTTTGCGACGATGACAGTGGGGCGACCCGTTTGTTCCTTTGCGGCTTCCAGAGCATGAACGACCTGATGCATGGAATGCCCGTCGATGTCGAGCACACGCCACCCGAACGCCTTCCACTTATCCACTACGGGGCACACGTTCATGATCTCGTCCGTCGAACCATCAAGCTGGTAACGATTCCGATCGAGAATTGCGATCAGGTTTTCCGTTTTGAAATGCGCCGCCGCCATCGCAGCTTCCCAGACCTGGCCTTCTTCGATTTCGCCGTCACCGAGAATGACGAATACGCGGCTGTCGCTACCATCCATGCGAAGGCCGAGCGCCATTCCAAGGCCTATCGAGAGGCCCTGCCCGAGTGATCCGGTCGAGGCTTCGATACCCGGCAAGTCTTTCGCCGAAGGATGCCCCTGCAGCCGGCTGTTCAACTTGCGGAGCGTCAGCAGCTCCTCTTTCGGGAAGTACCCGGTTCCCGCCATCGCGGCATACACGATGGGCACCGCGTGCCCCTTGCTCATGATGAAGCGGTCGCGCTTCTCCCACGACGGGTTCTGCGGATCATGCCGCATCACTCGGAAATAAAGAGCCGCCACGATATCCGCCGCCGAAAGCGAACCTCCCGGATGCCCTGATTTCGCCTCATACAGCATGCGAATGACGTCTCGCCGCAATTCCTTCGCGGTTTTTTCAAGCTGGGAAACGGTCTGCGGAGGGCCGTATTGAGCCATGAAAACCTCCCGAAAAAGACAGAAACATTCCTCGCGGTCCGTGTACTCGGGGCGCGGAAACGAACGACTCACCGACTCTCTGAAAATACAAACCGCTCCGTACCGGAGCCAACGACGCGTACCAGTGATTCGTGACTCGGGCGGTGTGTGCCGGGCGTCCGCCGGGAAGACCGGATCGCGTCGCTGAAGCGGTACTACTCCACGGGACGGTTGCGCGCCCGTGCGCGAAGGCGCTGGATCAGGACATACCGTGCGAACACTGCCATAAGCCTCCTTTTCTGCCGAGCGCATTCCGCGCGTACGAAACTTCATGCGCCGGTGGGAGAGGTTCTCCTCCCCGCTCACGACCTCCGTTCTCACTCACCCGCGGTCACCGAATCCGGCGCAGCAACTCAGCTCCGTCCGGGTGGTTTCCTGCGCGCAATCTGCACCATGATCATTGTTCACGACGGCGCCAAGCATCAGGTTCAAGTTCTTGTTTTTAAGAACTTATAAGATCGCCATTCGGCCCGCCTTGCGTATGACTCTTTCGAAAGATTTGGTGAAGGAGCAGTTTGTCGCGTATGATGTGTCTTGTATATTTGGTGCATTCGGCATTGTGGGAAATGCCCCTGACTACCACCGTAAATGGTATCTGTTTCAAGAGGGAGTTTGTGAATGACTGACCCGACCGGCCTCGATAGCGAACTGGAACTCCATCGTTGGATGGGGGCGAGAATCCGTCAGATACGTGTTACCAAAAACATGACACAGGACGAACTCGCCCAGCGGATGGGAACGCAACGGCCTGCGGTTTCGAACTGGGAAAACGGGATCAACATGCCCAGTTTGTTTACGCTCCGCAAGATGGCCGCGACCTTCGGCGTCTCCTTGCGACAACTGATCGAGCCGGATTCGGAGGACGTGGCAGACGTACCGATGATTCCCCTCGACACCGCGGTGGACCGGCCGGGCCTCGAACGGTGGATACGGCTGTACGAGCGGCTCACGGAACTCGGGGACTCCGGGCAGCGCCTTCTTCAGACGACGTTGCGCATTTTTGGTCGGCTCGGAGCTCTCGGTGACAGCGGAAGCGGGCAGGTAGTGTATTCGTCGGTTCTTCACGCGATCCAGGAGGCGCTCAATTTCGGGCTCACGGTTCTCTCCAAGGACGATTTCCGGCGAACGACTCTGTTCCTCAGGGAGACCGGCCTCGCGGCGGATACCGAGGCGGACCAGGATCGGTATGCCCATCTCCACCAGGTGTTCGTGCCTCCAGCCGGGTATGTGGACCTTCTTGCGCGGATGACGGGCGAGCAACGAGTCGTTGTGATCACCGGTGAGACCCACCAGGGCAAAACGTTCGTTGCCACCAAGCTTCTGGCCGACATTGCGGAACACGGGTACCGCCCGATCGCGGTCATGGGCTGTTTTTCGGGACTTGCCGGCGACACGGCACGGGCGGACATGCGTCTCCGGGACTGCCTGCGTCCGGGACACGCGGTGCTGCTGGACGATCCATTTTCCCCGGGTGCGGGTGCCCTCGCCTTGCGCGAGTTCACGACAAACCCCAATCTGGCGCTGAGCCTCGTTGCCGAAGCCGATTGCCGTCTCATAATCACCGCGACAGCGGACGCATTGGAACAGCGTCCGGACGCGGCGAGACAACTGGCTCCGTATGAATGGTCGCTCGCGGACAAATACGAACCCACGTCCTTCGTACGAATGGTGATCAACTACAGTGAGATCTACCACCCGGGCGCGCGGGAACCGATTGTTGCCTCACACGAGGGGTTATCAAGCCCGCATGCGGTAGAGCGGTCATTCGCAGTTGCAACGGACAACAAGCAGACCATACGCCGTAGATCAGCGGGGATTCGCCGCGAAGGGGTAGAGGCGATCACTGTGGCAGACTACGATACGCTGGACAATGCCGAGCTTGCATTCCTGTTGCTTCTGCGGCACGTTCCCTTGCCCGCTCACGAGCTCTATTCGATTTTCACGCGTCTTGAGATCCAGGGAATAAGCGGGGTAGTACCGACGTACGACGTGCTGTTGGATGACCTGCGGCGCTGGCTTCTGGTTTCCAAACAGGACGGAGCAACCAACATCGGCTTTTATCATCCGTCGTACGCGTCCGCACTGGACAGCATTCTCTGGGAGCGCGAACGGGTTCAGCGGCTGGCGGGACGCGTGTTGAGGGAACTCGTCACGGCAGGAGATCCGTACCTCGATCGCGCCGCGATGTCGCTTCTTTCCGTGATTTCTGTCGCAGGAGGGGCAGCGCTCGGCAGCCTGTTGCGCGAGGCAGGACTTGCTGACGGCGTCCTTCTGAAGAACGCAGACCCTGCCATCGCCAGCCTCATCCACGGCGTGATGGGAGACCAGGGCGAACAACTTGCGGCGGATCTGAAAGGCCTGTGCGAGGTTTCCTTCACCAAGCGGTATTTGTCGTCATTCTCGCTGATTTCCCAACAGGCACGCGGTGCAAACGCCGCTTCTGGATCACCCCAACAGGTGTGGAACGACATGGTGAATGGGTACCTGTCCGACAACTGGCAGGTGAATCGTGATCTCCTGACAGTTCTCGCCAGCGCCGCGGTCAGCGGAAACGCTCGAATGCGGGCACTCGCCGGAACACTGGCGATCGTTCGCGGGTCTCAACACGACGCTCATTTCTCCGCGAAACTGATCGAGCCGTTGCAGGACGACCGCCAAAAAGGGGTGACAAGGTGCACAAAACGCGCGCTGCTGGATTACTTTGACCTCGTGCCCGCGAGCGCTCGCGACGAGCTGCTGGCGGCAACCGGGCTGTAAACCTTTTGTGGATTGGAGTGTTGCGGTGGAATACAGAATTCTTGGACGAACAGGCCTGAGAGTAAGCGAAATCGGTCTGGGCGCTCTGGAAATCGGCAGAGACTGGGGAATTCCGGTAGGTACCGATTTCGGACGCCCGGACGAAAAAGGCGCCGAACGCCTCTTGAACGCGGCGCTGGATGCCGGCATCACGCTAATCGACACGGCACCTGCGTACCAACTTAGCGAGGAAAGAATAGGAAAGGCGATCAGTTACCGCCGCCACGAGTTCGTGTTGGCGACGAAGGTCGGCGAAAGGCTCAACGACGGGGATGCGAAATCGCATTACGATTATTCCTATGAGGCGACACTGGCGTTCGTGGAGCAAAGCCTTCGGCGCCTTCAGACGGACGTCATCGACGTTCTTCAGATCCACAGCGCGTCAATTGAGGTCATCCGGGCGGGAGAAACCCTGCGCGCCATGAAGAAAATGCAGGAACAGGGCAAGGTCCGGTTTGTAGGTATGACAGGGAATGTCGACGCCGCGATAGAGGCAGTGAAAACTGATGATTACGACACGGTGCAGGTTTCGTACAATGTCGCATACCGCGAGGCGGAACACGAGCTGTTTCCTTTGTGTCTGGACAACAACATCGGCGTGATCATCAAGGATGGGCTTGCGAGAGGTTCGTTAACCCCAAAAGTGTCGGCGCTCCCGGAGAAGGCAAAAAAGCAGAAGTTGGTCGCCGAACGCCTGATTTCGGAGTGTGTCGCGAAATCCCTCCACCCGAATGCCTACCCGAAGTCGCTGTCTGATTTCGCATTGCGTTTCGTGTTGCATCAGAAAGCGGTCACCTCGGTGATTGCGGGAACGCGGAAAGTCGAGCATCTTCTGGCGAACGTGGGAGCCTCTGACGGGCGGAGGCTGACCGATGAGATGGTCCGAAAAGCAATAGAGATAGTTGATTCGGTGGAATGAGTTGACCCTCGACGAAAGGCACTGGAAATGATCGCGTTGTCTGGATGCGCGGAAGCATTGTTCACGACACTTCCCTTCAACGAACGAATTGCCGCCATCGCGGGGTTGGGGCTTCCGGCATTCGAGTTCTGGGGTTTTGCGAACAAGGACATCCCCGGGATTCGTGCGGCGATGGAGAAAACAGGGCTGGCTGTTTCCTCGATCTCCTGCGATACGGGAGGACCGCTCGTCGACCCATCGAAACGGTCGGCGTTCCTGCCTGCGTGCAAAAAGTCAATCGAGGTTGCGCACCTGCTGGGCTGCAAGACGCTTATTGTCACCGTGGGGCAAGAGATACCCGGAGTCAGCCGGAAGGAACAGCACCGGTCAATTGTGGATGGATTGAAGACCGTGGTTTCGCTGGTCGAGGACGAAGGGGTTACACTCGTCATCGAACCGCTCAATGTCCTCGTGAATCACAAGGGTTATTTCCTGGCAACCACCTCAGAAGGAATTGACCTGGTGGATGAAGTCGCAAGCCCGAATGTGAAGCTTCTCTATGATATCTATCATCAACAAATCACCGAAGGCAATCTGATCGACACGATCAAGGCGAATGTCGCAAAAATTGGCCATTTCCATATGGCGGACGTTCCAGGGCGCCATGAGCCGGGAACGGGGGAGATCAACTACGAGCAGGTCTTCCGTGCGATTGCCGAGACTTCGTACTCCGGGTACATTGGTCTCGAGCTGTGGCCGACCAAACCAGAAAAGGAAGCGCTCGCATCAACGATTGCGTGGGCGAAGCGCTATTTCGGTTAGGGAGAGAAGGCTCTACAAAGGAATGAGGCTCCTGCCGCGTGGCAGCAGGAGCCTCATTTAATTTGGTGCGGAAGGGGAGACTTGAACTCCCACGAGCTTGCGCTCACTGGACCCTGAATCCAGCGCGTCTACCAATTCCACCACTTCCGCACAAGTAGAAGGATTTTGAAATTTACCCGAATCGCCGCCTTCCGTCAACCGTTCCGACGTCTTGTCACGTAACGAGACACGGCGTTACATGTCCGCGATTGCGCCGTCCGGGTGGTACCACTTCACCTGGTCCCGTTCCTCGTACGGGTGCTTCGCAATTTCCTCGAGATTAAGGTCAATCCCGAGCCCCGGAAGTGTCGGACGCTTCAGCCTGCCGTTTTCGAGTTCGATCACGGGCGTGTAGACAAGGTCACGCCATGGCATGTCGTCGAAAATATGCTCCTGAATGAGGAAGTTGGGAATGCAGAAATCCACCTGAACACACGCGGCCGTCGCAACGGGACCGTACGGGTTGTGCGGCGCGGTAGCCATGTAATACGTCTCCGCCATCGCCGCGATCTTCTTCGCCTCCATGATTCCGCCGCAATGGCAGAGGTCAGGCTGAACAACCGATGCAATCTGCCGCTCGATGATCTCGCGAAGTCCCCACCGGGTATACAGGCGTTCACCGGTCGCAATGGGTGTTTTCGCGTGGCGGGCGATCTTTGCCATCGCTTCGACATTTTCCGGAAGGCAGGGCTCCTCGATAAACAAGGGCTCGTACGGACGCATGACTTCCTCTGCGAGGATCGCCATGGAAGGGCTCAACCGACCGTGGAAATCAATCATGATATCCACCTCGTTCCCGGCGAATTCGCGAAAACTGGCGATCTTTTCCTCCGCTTCACGGATCGGTCTCATCGAATCAACGTAATTCACCGCGGGAAAAGGGTAGATTTTGAACGCGTCAATCCCTTTCGCAATCCACTTTTTGCCTCGCTCGATCAGGCTCTCCGGAGTCCCGTCGCCAAGATTGCAGTAAAAACGGACCTCATCCCGCACATGGCCACCCAGAAGCTCGTACACCGGAACTCCAAGCAACTTCCCCTTGATATCCCAGAGTGCCATTTCGACTCCACTTATGGCGCTACAGAGCACCGGGCCACCTCGCCAGAATGCATGACGATACATCTCCTGCCAAAGGTATTCCACGCGCCGTGGGTCCTTGCCGACGATGTCCCTCCGGAGTTCCTCGATTGCGGAACGCATGGTGTGCTCTTTGCCGTACAGCGAGCCTTCACCCACCCCGTACACACCTTCATCCGTGGAGACCTTCACGAAAACCCAGTTCCGACCGCCTGCCTGGCATACGAAGTGGTCAATTGCCGTAATCTTCACGATGTAATCCCTTCTCGATCGAGGTAGAGCAACGCGCCGTCTCCGGGGGCGAGCCAGACGTGGAATGAAGCGAAGGCGTCACTTCGCGACAGCTTCATGGGGCCGGATACACCGCCGCTGGTGCGGTTCGCTTCGCGGTACGCGGCGAATTCCGGTTTGACCCTTACCTCCGCTGGCACACTCCGTTCCAGGGAGCGGTTCACCACTATGAGCGCCGGAACGTCTCCGTCCGTGAACTCGCCCACAGAAATCGGCACATCGCTGGAACCGACCACGAATTGCGGCGCATAGTCTTCTTTCGGTACAACGCCCTTGAAAGGCACTGGCGCATGCCACACCCCAAGGGACTTCAGGCGCAAGAGGGCTGCACCAATGTTCTGAATCTGGCGGTTGATCCGCCGAACCATCGGGTAATGCGACGTCTGGTATCCGAACTCGTCGATGATCGCGTCCCGGAAATTCTCAGGAGTAACGGTCCAGTAGGTGAAATAACTGATCCCTTTGCCCCCGTAGGCGAGCGTCATCCACACCTGCCACCGGAGGTCTGCTTCCGAAGGATTCCGGCAGTTGTGAAACGCGAGCGATAACACAATTTGCCAGAAGTCTTTTCCCGCTTCAAGTGACTGCTCACGAACAACCGAGAGATTGGTGTAAAAGATGGGCCAGTCATTGCCATCTTGCTGGATGGCGTAATGGTCGTAGCTCACCAGTGGCGGCTGGACGATGTCCAGGTACTGCCGGATATGTTCCTCGTACGTCGCCGTGCCCAGTTGCTCTTCGTTCGCGTAGTTCGGAAAAAGGTTGATGTACGTGGGGTGCGCGGGATCCAGTTTTTCGAATTCCCGCGTGATTTCGGCGAGTGTTCCAAACTGGGAAGCAGAGGGTTCATCTGTCAGGTAATACCCCCAGAGTGCCGGGTGCCAGGAGTAGTCGAGGACTACCTCCCTCACCGTGTCACGCCAGTCGGAAGCGCCCGTCATGCCCGCGTGGACACGGCGATCCAGCACCATTCCCGTGATGTTGTTCTCTTCACACCAGTTGAGCTGCCGAACGATTTCTTCGCGTGTTCCAGAAACCTGGGCAACAGTGAAGCCGGCTTCGGCGATTTCTTTGTATCTCTCCGGAGCCACGAAGTCAGCGGGCACTCCGCACCAGAAGCTGATAGGAAATGGAATCTGAACTTTCATCGCGTTCCCCTCACTTGGCAGATACCTCAAGCCCTTCGCCGTCTATCACAACATTCATGCTTGCCTCCATATTGGCGGTATCACGCACGAACGCCAGATAGTACGAAAGTTTCTCGGCGCAGTTGACGCTGTTATGCGCGAGAACGATGGATCCCTTCGGCATTTTGTCCCACGCGGCCTCAAGGATGTCGAGATACACTCCCTTACCACGACCGCCGGCACCGTCTGCATCGAGGTACAAAAGGTTGATTTCTCCGGTCATGTCTCGCACGAAATCAACGGCGTCAGCAGCCACACATTTCGCCACGCCGGTAGGATCTATGCGGCGCACATTTCGTTCTGCGCGCGCCGCCTCGTCCTGTTTTATCTCCAACCCGATGAGTCGTTCGGCACGGTAGGCAGCGCCCGCTCCCACGGCGGCGCCGGCGTTGGAAATGAACGTGTTTCCACAAAAAACACCCGCCGCCACCATCGTCTTCGGTTGGCAGATGGCATTGATTGCCCATATAAGCCGTTGTTGGCGAGGAGTGATGGCTGTCCACGGGATATCAAAGCTGGCTGCCACCTGCGCCCGGAATGCAAGCATCTTGTCAGAATCGTACCGGGTGTGTGGGATAATTCCCGCTGCGCGAAGACGCTCCAGAGCCTGGTCCACGATCCGGACTTCGCGTTCCAACGGCTCCAGCTCGCGGTGCGGATCATGCATGTCCATGCGGTAAGAGTCCCAATCGGGACTGCGAAATTCAGCTGGCACGGGATTTTTCTCCCAGTTCCTCAGGCAATGGCGGCTTGCAGACACGTTCCAGAACGGAACAGATCCAGTCAATTCGTTCGAGCGGCACATCCGGTTCACATTCCGCACCCATTGTGAGGCCGCCTTCTTTCATGTTGAGTGCGTCGTATGCGCCGGCAATATGATCCTCAATCTCCGAAAAGGACGCGAAAGGGAACAGCTGCCTGTCGAGGTCCAGCGCTATTGCGATGCGACCTTTCATGACGTCTCTAATCCCTTCCAGGGTGTTGGCCCTTATCTGGGGATTGATCATCCGGATTCCAACGTCAATGAGGTCGGGAATGATCTCGAGGATATGGCCGTCGGAATGGAGATACACCGGAATGTCGCGGTCTCGGCACGGGCCGAACATGGCTTCGTACGAGGGCTTGATGAATTTCCGCCACATCGCCGGGCTGATCGGGAGCGATTTTTGAGTGCCAAGATCCTCGCCGAACGACATGTACTCGGCACCGGCTTCCAGATACTGCTGAATTACGGCCACATTGTAGCCCTCAATGATCTGGATCAGCCTGTGAAGGCGCGGGTCGTCGTTGGCAAAATCCATCATGAGGTTTTCGAACCCGCGGAGATAGAAAAGGCGCATGTAAAAGAACCCGTGTGCCAATCCTCCACCCCCCGCGAGATCACCGCGATCGCGGGCGGCAGCCAAGCCACTTTTGATCTGTTCCAGAGAAGGCCTCCCACCAAAATCGGCCTGCGTCAGCGGATCCGGAGCCTTCCAGTTGGAAAAGTCATCCCAGTTTTCAAGGGCATGTTTCACCACAATGCTGTCGAGTCCCCGCTCGATGTTATGCCAGACACACCCCCAGTTATCCGTGTGGTACCCCGGTTCGTACAACACGTACGCGTCGGGGAAGTCGAGGTTGATGCTCCCTTTCACGTAACCCGGGAATATCCTCGGGTGCGCGAGAACAACGGCCTCGAGTTCTTCCCTGTATTTCATCCACGTCGCCATCATCAGGCTCACCCCGCACGGAACCCACTGCGGCGTATCGAAGTACAGGGTTTTCAAAAAGTTGACTGTGCGGGGGTTTTTGCCCTCATAAGGAATCATCCAAAGTCCCCTGTTGCTGTTGACCTACAAAAGCGAGAGTCCGTCAACGCTGACGTGCCACCGCATCCCACGTGCGCTCCAGATGCTGGCGGATCGGAAGGTAGTGATGATTCGCGGGCCTCATGTAGCCCGGCTGCGGGCAATCTGCGGTTTCGTCTTCGCCGACTGAATTCACGCCCCTGTCGTCGCCAAATCTCCCGAGGCGATCGGGATCTTCGACCGGCATCACGCCAGTTAAGTAACCGTTGCCGCGTGAACCGGGTCAAGGGAGTAGTGCATTGCACGGGGTTCCGGCTCCGCCCGGCACCGGTCTCAAGACGCGCATGGTGCCGGGTGGAACTAACGTGAGTGGAAAGGGGGTAAAAGGGTGCAAATACGCCGGTTGATGTTCTCTTCGAAAAAGGGCTGTGCAGTCATACCGGCGAACTGCGCAGCCGGGAGAGGCCGTGATCGGGAGTTCCGGTCCGGTCTCTCTTTTTTCCCAGGGGACCTTCTCGAGCATCCCGCTGCTGTCAGCAGCATCGAAGCTTGGAAGATAACGCCTGAGAGAGTCCCCGCAGCCTCACGAACACGCGGCTGTCGCGCGTTCTATGCGCCTTTCCCCAGGCGAAACTGCGGATTCGGCACAAGATCAGGACCCTCCGGGGTTGCCACAACGATCCGCCTGAACCCGTGCGACTCCACCGCCCTGTAATTTCGCCCGGCCATGAGGGGAAACACGGAGAAAACTGCCAGGAGTTCATCGCCCGTGTTCACGATCCGGTGCGAGGTTACTCCCGGAACATACACCACAGTACCCGGTTCGAGCGCAAGGGCCTGAATCCGGAAATCGTCAGTCTGGAGGAGGACCATACCCCGCCCTCTTGCCGTCAGGCACACCTCGGGTGAATCTTGCCGCGCGTGTCTGTGGCCGCGGGTCATATAGAACTCGTCGCCGACCCGGCCCGGGTACACGACTGTGGTGGAGTAACAAAGTGCCCTCGCGCGGGGTTGATCAGCCGGCTCGGTCAGAAACGACTCGTACACCGTTTCGTCGTCTTCCATTGCTTTGCGGGCGCGCGCTTCTTCATCCGAGAACACCCCGCACAAATCCGACAATCTCCGGCGGTGTTGCGCGGTACATGCGCTCAGACGGCCTTTTTTCAGGTCCATGAATGACGAAAGAGCAGCAGCGGCGTCCAGAACAGCAGGTTGCGTCATCAAGCCTCTCCGTGGTCACGCGTTCTACGCTTTGAGCGCCCGAACCGAGTTGCGGACCCAGCGTCCGGAACAGGGGTTCCTGTTCCCGTTTCCCCCAATGCCGCCATGAAATGCCTCGCTTCAACAATCACGTCCGCAACCTCATCATACCCTTTCGCAATCGCTTCCTTCGCGCACAGAAGTCCTGCCTGACGACATATTTTCGCGATATCCGCGCCGGACATCCCCGGCGTACGTTCTGCCAGTTCGCGGATGTTCACCTCCCCGACCGCCATCCTGCGGATGTGCCGCTGGAAGATCGCCTCGCGGCCCTGAAGGTCGGGAAGGCCCATTTCAACAGCGTAATCAAACCGCCCCGGCCGGCGAAGTGCGGGATCCACTGCTTCCAGACGGTTCGTCGTGGCAATCACCACGACCTGTCCTCTCTCGTACAGCCCGTCCATCACGGCCAACAACTGGGATACGAGGGTTATCTCGTGCCCGTGATAGGTCTTGTCCCGTGCCGGCGCGATGGCGTCAATCTCGTCCAACAACACTACTGACGGCGCCATGCTCCTCGCGCGCTCGAAAATAATCCGAATCGCTTCTTCGGACTGCCCTACCCATCGGGAAAGGATTTCAGGCCCGCTCACCATTTCGAGGTGAGCCTCGCATTCTCCGGCGACAGCCTGGGCCAGCAACGTCTTTCCGGTACCGGGAGGCCCGAAGAGAATCACTCCCACCTGGGTTGGGACGCCTACGTGCTGAAAAAGCTCGGGGTGACGGAGGGGCAATTCTACCCAGTCCCGAATGTCGGAAACGGCTTTGTCCTGTCCGCCGACGTCGTCAAAGCGCACCGAAGGGATCGTGCGGGTTGCCGCCGGCTGTCCCCAGGCCCCCTGGCCTTCTGGTACCTGCGAATAGGGAACGATACGCGAGCCATCCTTTGCAAGTTTGCGTGCATCTGCAATCGTCCGAAGCCTTATTCCCCGGGTTCCATCGGCTCGTTGTTCAATAAGCCATTTGGCATTGCCAGCAGTTTCAACCGTATCCGGCAACGACTGGACTTCTTCCTTCACCAGTTCCCGGCGAAAGACCGGACACGCGTCCGTGTATTTGTGGGTGGCTTCCTCTTCCAGCATGTCGATGATTTTCGCCTTGTCCACCGTGAATACGGTCCCGTCCAGTTCCCCGATGCGGTACCACGCGCGGTCCGACTGGTGGATGTCGCCGTTGTGAGGAATGAATCGGTTCACGGAAGAGAGCAGTCGGCACCCGAAATGTGTCGGCGAATGGCGCGGATCGAACCCGTTGCAATAATGGTAGGGATTCCCCG
>JAKPPK010000303.1 GCA_029547385.1 Candidatus Latescibacterota bacterium | reverse complement strand
GGTCGGATACCCGTGGGCGGACGATTTCGAAGGCGGCCACGGCGCATGGTTTGCCCAGTCACCGTGGGGCCTCTCCAGCGAAAACTCCCGTTCCGGAATGTGGCACTGGACGGACAGTCCTGCGGGAGTGTACCGCTCAGGCGAAAACACCGCCTTGCGTATCACGATAGACCTGAGCCAGGCCACGGCGCCGCAGTTGAGCTTCTGGCAACGGTATTCCTTCGAGCCGAACGCGGACTGGGGCTTTGTCGAGGTTTCTACCAATGACGGGGCCTCATGGACCCAGGTGTGCTTTGTGACGGGTTCCAGCGCGGAATGGGTGTCTGAAACGATCGACCTTTCACCGTTTCGCGGTAATCCACGCGTGCAGGTGAGGTTCCGTCTGACGTCAAACGGGTCTCAGGAAAGTGACGGCTGGCACATCGACGACGTCGCCTTTTCCGAGGTCGCTCAGGCAATTCCCTACCCGTTCGTCGAACGATTCGATGACGGGAACACCGCCGCCCGCTGGCTCACCGCAAGCTGGGAACCCATGACGGGAGGAATGTCTGCGCCCTATCTGATGCACGACAGCCCGTCAGGTAATTACCCCGCTGATGCCTTTGGTGCCCTGACACTGGCCGGTACAATAGATCTCCGCAATGCGACGTACCCCGTCATGACGTTCTGGCACAAGTATGCATTCTTCACGGACCATTCCTACGGCCACAACGAGGATGACTACGGGCGGGTTTACGTAAGCCCCGATAACGGTGCCGTGTGGTATCTCATGGCCTCATACACCGGCTCCGTGTCAGACTGGACGAAAACCACCATCAACCTGAGTCAGTTCGTCGGCGCCTCGTCCGTGCGCGTCCGTTTTGTGATAGACGACAACATCGACGCAGGAAACACGAGTTATAACCGCCAATCGGACGGATGGTGGCTGGATGAAATTCGGGTGGAGGAACTCCCCGCCCCCGTAACGCTCAACCCCATCACGTCGAGTTCACAGCACCACGCGGCGCTCTCGTGGACGCAGAACGCCGACACCGACTTCAGCCGGTACGAGATTCGCCGCGCCACGAGCAGCGCCGTGACGATATCCAGCGACCTCGTGAAAACCATCACCACCCAGTCAACAACGGCGTGGACCGACACGTTT
>JAKPPK010000254.1 GCA_029547385.1 Candidatus Latescibacterota bacterium | reverse complement strand
AAAAACGTCGCATGCGCGGATTGTCTGGTGACCCGCCAAAGGCGTCCTGTGTGTCTCGGCGTAATCTGACGCGATGTCGCGCACATACCCGGGGCCGGGAGACCATACTGTGAGTGGAACGATTCGGGTTGCGATTGTCGGATGCGGGGGAATCACGTCCGCGCATTTGAACGGTATCAGGATTCTCCAGCAATCAGGGCTCGATGACGTTCAAGTCACCCTTCTGTGTTCGCGCGATCTCGAAAACGCCGCCCGGTATAACAAGCGGGGAGATGCGCCGCCGCCCCTTCCGCCCATCGTGCCGTGGCGCGATGATCCGCTGAACATTCGCGATGTGTATGTCACTGACCTTCATCCGGGGGTGCCGGCGGAACTTTGCACTGATTGGAGGAAAGCGGTCGTGTCGCCCGACGTCGACGCGGTTATCATCCTCGCGTCCGTTGGAGTCCACCACACAATCGGATGCGCCGCCCTTGGGGCCGGGAAGCACGTTCTCATTGAGAAGCCTTTTGCCATCACGGTCCGCGCGGCACGAAAACTTTGCGAAATCGCACACGAACGGGGCTTGTCGCTGGGCGTTGCGGAGAGTCTCCGGTACAAAAGGGAGACAAGATCCGCCCGGTGGGCCCTGGATAACGGGTACATCGGAAAACTTGATATGGTGGCGCACGTGAGCCTGGGATCGGTGTGGTCACCTGATAAAATCGTTGGCAGAACTCCGTGGCGGCACCACAAGCTTGAAACCGGAACGGGTATCCTCATGGATATCGGTTCGCACTTGTTCGACAAGGTGAGGTACGTCTGCGGTGAGTTTGACACCATCTCGGGGATCACGCGCACGCTCGAACCTTTCCGGACAACAAGGGACGACGCTGGTCACATAATCGCGCAAACTCATTGCGACGTCGAGGACACGGCTTTCGCAACGGCTGTGTTCAAGAATGGAGCCATTGGAACGTTCAGCATGTCATGGGCCACACACGGAGAACCTGCGTCGCTTCCGGGTGGAACCGCGCTGTTCGGCGACCTCGGATGCATCAAGGAAGGAAAACTGATCGGCGAACGCGAAGGAGTTCGGGTTCTGGATGATCTTTTCGTTCGGCGTGCCCCGAAAGGACTCCAGGAAGAATGGTTCCCACGAGGCGTTACGGATGCGTTTGCGCTGGAACTCCACGAATTCTTTCGGTCCATACGGGAGGGTCGTTCTCCGGAGACGAGTGGGATTGAAGGGTTGCGCGATGTTGCCGCATGTTACAGCGTCGTGGAGTCCTCGGTCCGCGGCGAATGTGTTCGCTTTGAGGATGTGGCGAACTGCCGGGTGGAGACCTATCAGAGGGCTATCAACGACCAACTGGGACTGGGGTGAACGTTGTTGGGACCTTCGGCTGTTTGTTTGGTGAGGCACGGTCAGACTGAGTGGAATGTCGAGCGGAAGTGGCAAGGCGTTACGGATATCCCTCTCAATGCTCGAGGTCGTGCGCAGGCTGCGGCAGTGGCGCGCATGTTCTCCTCGTCCGGGATGCTTGGCGGCGTAGCGATCAGGCGAGTTGTGTCGAGCGATTTGAGCCGTGCGAAGGAAACCGCACACGAGATCGCTCGCGTCGCACTTGTTCCACTGGAGACGACCCCGCGCCTCCGGGAACGTTCCTTCGGGCGCTGGGAAGGGCTTTCGAGGAGTGAGATTGCCCAGCAGTTTCCGGGAGATATCGAGGCGTATGAAACACAACGGGAAACATTTCGTCCGCTTGGTGGTCAATCATGGCAGGAGTTTTCAGAACAGGCCGCAAGAACGGTGCACGAACTTGTGGGCGATTTTGCCGGTCAATCGACCGTGGTTGTTGCGCACGCCGGTCCTTTGCAGGCGTTCCTCAGCCAGGTGATGGGCACCCGAGACTCCCGGCCGGGCAGGTTCATGATAGACAACGGTTCTGTGAGCGTTGTTCGCGAGTGGCTTAACGAGCACACTGGTGATCGCCACTGGGTGGTGACGGCGTTGAACATAACGTGTCACCTGCACGCGTTGGAATCCTGAAAGGCCCCGTTGAGATGCCCGGTTTGTTTATTTCATTTGAGGGGATCGATGGCTGCGGAAAAACGACGCAGGTTGAACGCGTTGCCGAGATCATTCGGGGCACAGGGAGGGAAGTGGTTTCGGTGCGTGATCCGGGCTCGACGCGCGTTGCCGAACTGGTTCGGAACATGCTTCTCGACCGCGGCAATTCTGATATTGACGCACGCACTGAGCTTTTCCTGTATCTCGCGTGCCGAGCGGAGTTGGTCGAGCGGTGCATTCGTCCCGCCCTTGGCCGGGGACAGGTAGTCATTTCCGACCGCTTCTCCGACTCAACGCTGGCGTACCAAGGGTACGGCCGGATGCTGGGTGTGGAACTTGTGCGCGAGGCCAATCGCATTGCGACCGCCGGATTGACGCCAAACGTAACGCTTTTGATTGACATTCCCGTCAACCTCGCGCGAAACCGACGGGGTGGAAAGATCGTGGACCGCCTCGAGGCTGAAGACGGGGATTTCCACGAACGCGTCAGGAACGGCTTTCTGGGAATAGCACGGCGAGAACCGGATCGGGTTGCCGTTCTTGATGGGACCCTGCCGGTTGACGATGTTACGAACGCAATTCTGGATACCCTTGCGCTGCGAGTACCAGTTTTGCTGGGAGATGTGATCAAGAGTTCGTGAGTGCGTCGGTTTCCTCGTCGAAAACTGCGCGGTATCGGGCGACGATGTTGCGTTGGAACAAACCTTATGAAACCGGAGTGGAGGTAGTTTATGGCACTGCGCCGCCGTGACTGGGGCTGGCTGGCCCTCATGGTTGCAGTCGTTATCTGGGGTGGCCAGATATTCAACCACGTCGAGGCACTT
>JAKPPK010000252.1 GCA_029547385.1 Candidatus Latescibacterota bacterium | reverse complement strand
GCGAAGGGCGTTTTTCAAAACATGAGCGACGAAATGGCAATTCTTGCTTCCCTTTCCGAGCTTACCGACGTCCAGCACTCTATAGCCTCCATTCGAGAAGAGCGAATTACGCGACAGTCAGAAGACGAGGCTTTAGCGTCTCAAGTCCTCAATATATCGGCAATGATCGGCGATCCGACGAATCCGGGAGAGGACACGGTATACGCCGCTATCAATATCGAACGAACCGCAAGAGCGACAAAAGACGAAGCCTTGGCAAGCGAAATCAATACACTTTCAGCGGTCATCGGCGACCCGACAAATCCAGGACCGAATACAGTGTATGCGGCGATTAAAACGGAACGCACAGCAAGAGCGACAAAAGACGAAGCCTTGGCAAGCGAAATCAATACGCTTTCAGCTGTTATTGGCGATCCTGTGAACCCTGGTCCGAATACGGTCTATGCTGCGATTGTGGCGGAACGAACAGTTAGGGCTACAAAGGACGAAGCGTTAGCACAGAATATAAATGTGCTTTCCGCGACTATTGGCGATCCGTTCAACCCGGCTCCGGGGACGGTGCACGCCGCGATTAAGAACGAGCAGACGGCTAGGGCGAACGCGGACGGTGCGCTGGCAACGAACATTAACAATGTTGTTGCAAGCATAGGTAATCCTGCAAGTCCCGCGCCGGGGACAGTGTACGCCGCAGTGCGAACGGAAGCTACAGCGCGGGCGAACGCGGACAGCGCGCTCGCTTCCAACGTTACAACGCTCCAAACGAAGGTTGACGGCAACACTGCAAGCGTACAGCAAATCATGCAATCTGTGGACGGGATAAAAGCACGGTGGGGAGTGCGGCTTGACGTAAACGGGCGCGTCACCGGGCTTGAGCTGCTCGGCGGAGCCGATCAGACTGCAATGGTGTTCAAAGTCGATTCGTTCATCATTCAGACTCCCGACAACCCGAACGGGACGCCGCCTTTTATGCTCGGTACGGTGAACGGCAGGACACAGGTGGTTATCAAAGACGCCTTCATCCAGGATGCCGCGATCAGCAGCGCGAAAATCAAGACGCTCGCCGTCGGGACGCTCCACATTCAGGACTACGCCGTGACGAACACGATGTATGTCGAGCGCTGGCCAAGATCGTGGGAGACACCAGCAGACACAAGTTGGAGCGTGAACCTGGTTACTCGTGCCGTCAACGTGAAATCTGCGGACACGGTCATGGTCCATGCTGGCGGGGTGTTCCAATTTAAATCCGGGAGCTACGATTATCATGGGGGTTTTGTCCTTCGACTGTACGCGGGGGCA
>JAKPPK010000584.1 GCA_029547385.1 Candidatus Latescibacterota bacterium | reverse complement strand
ACATATTTCCTGGCCTCATCGGCTGCCAGTTTAAACTCAGGTTTAGTAACAGCCTCGGCGGCAAGCTGCATGGCCCGCTCCTGGGCGCGGTCGATCCGGGCCTTGAACGACTTTTCCAGATATTCCCGGCAAACCCGCGCGAAATGCTGCCGTTCACTCTGACAGCGGGCGCGGCATTGGAGCTGATATGTCGCTTTTAGAAAATCTGTAGCTGCCTGAGTCAGAGTCGGTTCGATCTTTTGCGGCGGATGCGGATGCGCCGCCAGATTGAGCAGGATATCGCTCGGAATGACTTCGCAATGTCCGCGCTCCTCCCGCACGGCCACGAGCTCGCCATAGAGCGGCACATCGTTTCCTTTCGTGTCTTTACCGCGAATCGATATCTCAAAGAAATGGATACGGTAGGGCTCTCTGCACAATGGATCGACGAAGAAACCGACGCCGCCGATCAACCCCGCCAGCCGCTCGTTGAGCTTCTCATCCACCGCCGCATAGAGCGGATGCCCCGGCCCTATCAGGACGGCGTCAACGTGAGCGTCCTGTTCAAGGTGGTGTTTGTGGAAGGTGATCTTTCGATAGTACGATTCCGCTTTTCCGACCTTCTGGACGGAGCGAAGCCGTTCAGAGCGAAGATCCGCAAGGACGTGCTCGACGCGCCACAAGCCGTCGGCCCTTGGTTCGACGCGAAGGCCGACTTCCCGTGCGGCGGCAATGAATTGCGCCTCCACATATCGAGGCATGAGCCGACGCTCTTCGACCTCGAGGTTCCGGCGCTGGAATGCTGAAAAATCCACGTGGCTGCGCGCAAGCGCAATGCCCGTGGCTTCCTCGTATTCTTTGAGCTTGTCCGGATTGATGCGGTCAATCTGATCGAGATACTCATCGAGCCGTCTGGGGTCATAGGCCGCGTCACGGAGCATATCCGGGAGGTTTACGTCGTTCAGTGACAGCACTTCGCCGATTACATCAAACACGCGGCCTTCGAGGGCCTCGTTCATCTGGTCGAGCTTTTCCAGAAGGCGGTGGAGAATCCGGCCCTCAACGATGGGCTGGCCGTCCTCGGAATCCGTTGCAACGAAGTTGAAGGCGTAGCAATCTCGGTCCTGACCGATGCGGTGGATACGGCCCAGCCGCTGTTCCAGCCGGGTTGGGTTCCAGGGCATGTCGTAGTTGATCATCAGGTGGCAAAACTGGAGGTTTATCCCTTCGCCGGCGGCCTCCGTCGCTACGCAGACCTGCGCACCGGTTCTGAAAACCTCCTGTGCCCGCTTTCGCTCATGGGGATTCATGCCGCCGTGAATTTCGCAGGTGCTGAAACCCCAGCGTTCAAGATGATCGCGCACGTAGCCGAGGGTATCCCGGTGCTCCGTGAAAATCAGGAGCTTTCCCCGGCCATCCTTCAGGTCCATGAACTGCGACTCGCCGAGGCACTTCTTCAATGCGGCCAGCTTGGAATCGTTTGCGTTTTCCCGAACCCTTCGCGCCTGCTCGACAAGCTCTTTAAGGGCGGAGATTTCCGCGCGCAACTGCTCAATTTCCAGCGCAGATGTGTACTCATCGACCAATTGATCACGTACAGCATCGTCGAGATCGTCTTCGTCCTGCTCGGCATCAGGCAGACGACCCTGCAAAGCGGCCAGCCGTTTGGCGCGCTGGGCCGGAGTGAGACCCTCAAGCTCTTCCAGGAGATCTTCCTGCTTTTTCAACCGTCGCTTGAGCGACTCATGAATGGCGCAGGTGGAGCTCACCAATCTGCGTTGCAGGACCGTTCGGGTCAGCGCTGCGGAGGAACGTCTTTGCCCTGTTTGCTGCGGAATAAACTCGTTGATGTAAGCGGTAACACTCTTGTAAAGGGTGTACTCGTCGTTGTTCAGACAGAACGTGACGGTGTTGGTATGCCGGTCCGGGAAGAGCCGTTTTCCATTCGCGTCCCTGAGATCTTCTTTCAGCCTCCGGAGAGACCACGGCGAATCCTTACCGAGGCGGAAAACTTCTTTGCGGATTGCGGTGGCCTGTTTTCCGAGGCGGTGTGGTTCCGGAAACAGGTCTGGATCAATGAGCCGAAGGAAATGAGCGAACTTGTCTTCATCACCATGGTGGGGTGTGGCAGTCAGGAGGATGACATGGTCTGCTTGGGATGTAAGACGCGACGCCAGATCATAACGTTTCGTTGTCGCAACCTTGGATTCTCGATTCTGTCCGCCTGAGGCTGTCCTGGCCGAACACTTGTGGGCCTCGTCGATGATGACGAGGTCCCACCGCTGTTGCCAGACACGCTCGCGAACGTCTTCCTGCTTGGCATAGTCAATAGAAGCGATAATCTGTGAAGACCTCTGCCATGGATTCGTCAATTGCTGCTGATCGACGGCGGAAAAAATGATATCGAAAGGCTCACCGAACCAGCGGAGCATCTCGTCCTGCCACTGGATAGTGAGCGGCGCGGGACACAGGATAAGAATGCGCTCAATCGCCTCGCGAAGCTTCAGCTCCTTTACCAGGAGCCCGGCCATGATCGTCTTGCCGGCTCCAGGATCATCCGCCAGTAAGAAACGCAACCTGGGCTGCGGAAGCATCGCTTGGTACACCGCTTCAATCTGATGTGGCAGGGTGCGGATGCCCGAAAGGCTAACGGCGAACTGTTGGTCATGCGCATAAGCCAGACGCACCCGAGCCGACTCGATCAGGAGTCGAAGTTTCTCGGCGTCCACTGGAGTCTCTGCTTTGACTTCGTCAGTCCCCTTTCCAAGGACAGCCGTGACCTCTTCCGAGGAGATGACGGCCTCTTCCAATGAGCCGTCGGGAAGACGAACGCGACACTCATAGCCTGCCGAATCATCAGAACCGAGCGGTCGCGCATCTTCCAGAACCACGGGCACATCGAAGTGCCCGGGGAGTAATATCCGCTGCCCGATCTGAGATGTGAGCAGACTGCTACTCATTCCCGCCCCTCTTCTGTGAACGTGTATTTGGTGTTGATCGATTCGTCTGGGCTTTCGCAAAGGGTCGGCTTTGGACGGAACTTGTAGTCTTCTCTCGCTCTTTGTCTTGGCGCACCCACTCGTCTATTTCGGATAGCTTGAAACGAAAGAGCCGCCCCACACGGTGAGCAGGGAGCCCCCGTTCATCGATCCATCTATAAACCGAATCCTTGGCCACCCCAAGGTGGGCTGCCACATCGTCGACGCCAACCCAGCGTTCGGAAGCTACCATTTCAATCCTCTCGTCAGTTGTCAGAATCACTGCCTATGTATGCCAACCAAACCGGACATAAGTATACGCAACCGGTCCATTCCAGTCAAGGACAAACTGCTGGAATACCGGGAATCTGCTGCGTACATGGCTCCAGATGGTGACCAGCTACCGGGGTTTCAGCGCCAGATTCCGGCGGTTAGCTCTTTGCAGGCCCCAGTCCAGCGATCCCCCACCACATAGAGCCAGGCCGGGAGCTCGACTCCGTTTGTGCGGACCGGGATAAGAACGCGGCGGTAGAGGCAGGGACCGCCGGGGTGAAACCCCTCCAGCCGGTCGATGGCCGGAAGGCGGTTTTCGGGATCGTCGAAGGTCAGAAGCTCCCCGTACACGTGGCCCCAGGGCGCGCCTGTGCCCTTCTTCGGGAGCCGGTCGGGGGTTGGCTCGGGATTGG
>JAKPPK010000245.1 GCA_029547385.1 Candidatus Latescibacterota bacterium | reverse complement strand
CCGGCCCGCCTACCTGAAAATCCAGGAAGATATGGAGCGGATGAACCGCGCGTTCAAGCCGTCCTATCTGAGCGTTTATGAACAGATGGAACGCGCACTTGAGCCGATCCGGCGTCAGCACCTGGAGATCTCGCGTTTCATAGAGCTTTCCGGACTTGCGTCATCCCGCCTGGCGGAGATCGTCCACGCCAATCAGCGCTGGCAAGATCTGATCGACCAAGCCACCGTCTCGGGCCGCGTTTTTGAGGATATTAAGCGGACGCATCAGACATGGCTCGAAGGGATCAGGCCGATGCAGGATAGCATCGAACAGCTTCAAGCAGCGGCCAAAATGTCTCTTGGCGATATGGCATATCGGGCGACTGTCGCAGAGCAGCTCTTCGCCGGAATTGACTTCGATGCCATGCGACAAGCTATGGCATTACCGGAGCCGGCGTTCCTGAAGTTCCAGGACGTGATCGGCAATGTGACGTCGACCTATGAAAGGCTGGCCGCATCCATTCGTGTCCTTCCAGATGTGACCTATTTACCGACGTTCGCGCTGCCCGGCGCAACGCGTGAGGTCTTCATCACTGGGTACGCATTAGACACGATCCGGGTTCCGGAGGAGCCGGAGGACGAGGATGATGCATCCGTCGTTCAGTTGATCGCCGAAGTGGAGCAGGAAACCTCCGGCTGTATCGGGTTGCTACAGGCCGTCGATCCCGCACTGGCGAGACCGTATGTCGGCGCACACGATGCCCTCCGTGGGAGAAACGCCGATAGAGCGAGGCACATTCTTTCCTCGTTGAGAGAGTTCTGGAACCACTTGCTGCGTCGCCTGGCCCCGGACGAACACGTGCTTTCATGGGTATCGACGGATGATAAAGACCTGCTCCACGAGGGGCGGCCGACTCGAAGAGCGCGCGTGCTGTACGTTTGTCGCGGCCTCAACCACGAGCCTCTGACCGATTTTGTCGTTCAAGACACGCGTGCGCTGGTGAAACTGGTGGATTTTTTCAATCGTGTCCACGAACTCGATCCGGAATTGACGGATGAACAGCTCCGCGCCCTTCTACTCCGGACCGATTCCTGGCTCACGTATATTTTGCAGATCTGGAAGGGGACGAGATAACCATGTTGACTGCTTTACGAATCGGAAATTTCAAGGCCTTTGCAGAATCGCAGCGAATTCCCGTCCGTCCCTTGACCTTGATCTATGGTGCGAACAGTTCCGGAAAATCGAGCGTGCTGCACAGCATGATTCTCGCCCGTCATGCGCAGGAAACGGGCGATCTGGATGTTCATCGCACCAATGTGGGTGGCGAATCGGTGGATCTGGGTGGATTCCGCCAGTATGTCCACAGGCGTGAGGCCAATCGCCGGGTCGAGTGGGCCATGGACCTGGATACGAGTTCATTCAAGGACCGGCTCGCGG
>JAKPPK010000192.1 GCA_029547385.1 Candidatus Latescibacterota bacterium | reverse complement strand
GCAGCGCCGTCGATCTCGAAGACGGGGCGATCACCGCGAACGACGCGCTCGGCTGGAATTCGAGTATCGACGGATTCCTCGCATCGGGACCGAGTATCAGCCGGTCCGATCTGTCCGCAGGTTCTCACCACATCACCCTGTCCGCGCGGGACTCCGAAGGCGGAATCGGCACGGCAAGTATAACGGTAAGAATAAATCTTCCGCCCGCGATGGATTTCACGCCGGCCGATGATGCGGCCTTTTTCAGCGGCCATACGATCGCCTTTCAGGGCGTCGGAACGGACACGAACGGCGCGGCGATTCTCCCGACCCGGATGACCTGGTTTCTCGACGACGCCCCGACTGCATGGCGGACGGGAATCGGCTCGTTCGACGTTCCGGATACCGCCCTCACGGCCGGAACCCATCGCGTCCGGCTCGAGGGGACCGGGGCGCTTTCCTCGATTGGAAGCGTGACCCATCGGTTCCACGTCCGCGTGACGCCGTCATCCATCACGAGCCCTGCTGACGAAACCCGCGTCGACATCGGAACGCCCGTGACCTTGACGGCGACCCCCTCGTCGATCGGCGCTCTGACGATGGAATGGTGGAGAAGCTGGGGCGGGGCGGGGGCCGAAAGAATCGGTGCTGACACGCCTCTCATCCATACGTTCCCGGCGGGCCGCCATACGATATCCTACGTGGGCACGGACAGTCAGGGAGTCGTCAGCGCCGACTCGGTGGACCTCATCGTCGAAAACCTTCCGCTGATGGCGTTCACGCCCCTGTCGGGAAGCGTCTTCTTCGTCGGCACCGCCATTCCGTTCCGCGGCGTCGGCACCGATTCCGACGGCCTCAGCCCGATGCCGGCGGGGCGCATGACCTGGTACATCGATTCGCGCGGGGATGCGCCCTGGAAAACGGCCACCGCGTCATTCGACCTGGTGTCCGGCGTCGAGGCCGCGGGCGCAAGGCGCGTCACGCTTGCCGGCCTGAGTCTTCTCGGAGGGGCGATCGGTTCGGTGTCGCATGATATCACGATCGAATACCCGCTTCCCGAGATCACCGCCCCGGCATCGGGGACGACGTTCGATCCGTCGGAGCAGCTCGTTCTCAACGGAGCGCCTGTGGCGGACGGGGCGATCCCGATGCAGTGGTGGCTCGATTACGACTCACCGGGACGGCGGTTGCTTGGAAACACGACGATGGTTTCGACGGATTCCCCTTCACTTGGATGGCATTACGTAAGCTATATAGGTACTGATACAGCAGGGATCGGGAACCGCGACGACATCATGGTCCTGGTCAGGGCCAAGCCTGGCCTCGCGATTACGCCACCGGACGGGACGTGCCTGTTCGGTGGAGATGGCATCAACCTGATCGGCATGGCCACGGAGGCCGTCACCCTGGCGCCCATTCCTTCCGGAAATCTGACCTGGTATCTCGACGGAACCTTCTGGAAGACCAACTCGCCGAATCTCGTCGCGCCGGCGGAGGTGGCGACGGGGCTACACCGTATCGGCCTCGTGGCGGTCGATTCCAGCGGCATTGCTTCAGCCGCGACGAGCTCCATCTATTTCGGGTATACCCTCCCGTCCATTCAGAGCCCGGCTTCGGGAACACAGTTCACCGGCGGTTCGAACGTCACGTTCAATGCCGTTCCGCCCTCGACGGACACGATCGCGATGCGGTGGTATGACGACGGCGTCGAGTTCGGCACCGGCGACTCGGTGTCGTATGCGCCTGCGATTGGGCTTCATACGATCTCCTACGCCGGCACTGATCGGCTGGGCCGTGGCGCGACGCACACCATCCAGATCCTCGTCGATGACCCGCCAACCGTCGCTCTCTCCTGGGGAAGCGGCGTCGCCGTGCAGAACGGCGACATCGTGTTCGGGGGACATGCCTACTCGATGATCGGAGCAGGCACGCAGAGCACGAACCTGCCGGTGCCTTCCGCGAATCTGAAGTGGTATCTCGACGGGGCTCCCTGGAAAACCGGCACAAACGTGAATATCGCTGCCGGCGAGCTTGCGACCGGCTCACATCGGATCGCCCTGTGGGCAACCGATGAGTTGGGACTGGAAGCCTCCGTCACTCGTACCATCTTCATCGGATACCCCGTGTCGGAGATCACCTCTCCGGCTTCAGGAACGCGCGTCGATACCGGTATCGATACCACATTCACGGCGGTTCCCGACTCGTCCGGCACCACGATCGTCATGAACTGGTATTGGGACGAGACGAACGCATTCGGAACCGGCGAATCGGCCACGACGAACGCCATCGCAAGCGGCCGGCGCACGATCACCTACGTCGGCACCGACAGCGCCGATTTTGAGAGCCTGAACAGCATGACGATTCTGGTGAATCGACTGCCGACCGCTACCGCGCTGATAGTGAGTCCTGCCCAGTATGCAACCGCGCCTGGCGATATTCCGATATTCATTGCCAGCCCCGGAATTCCGATCGTTCTGAATGCGACGGGAACGGATTACGAACTGGGAGGAATACAGCCTGCGGCAAGCCTCTCGTGGTATTTCCCTCCTGGAAATTTCAGAACCACGGGAGCGTCCCTCTCGTTGAATATCGAAAATCCTGGTACGCAGACGGTGGTCCTCACCTCGACGGACAACTTCGGCTCGGTAGCCACGACAACGATTCAATTCTGGGTCTGGGATGCGGAAATTTATGATAATTCCAGGATTTCTCGGGGACTCTCGAATCCGACGGGAATCGTCGGATATGACCTGGATACCGTGTTCGTCGCGAACGCCTCGAATTCTGAAATCGTCAAATTCAAGCGGGGCAGGCTGCTCACCGCAAGCGGCGATCTGATGCTCGAGCCCGATCCGGCGACGGTCTCTCAGAACCTGACAGCCGGTGGCTTATTAACGAACAGCCTGATAACCATCTCCGGTGCAGGTGATTCCGTTTATTCTCTGGAAATGGATATCGGTGCCGGAACGAGTCGGATAAAACGATTCGCTGCTGGCGATCTGGCGGAGAAAATGATCAAGCCGGCGAAAACATATCAATTTCCGCTTGGTGGCAGCGATGATCAGCTCGATCATCCAACCGACATGCAGATTGTGGGAAATGTCGATGCAGTGGAGGCTTCGGTATTCTATATCGCGGACCGTGCCAACGGGAGAGTCGTAAAATGGGATATTCCGAACGATGCATTCTACAGCAAGAAGACCGGGCTCAGCGCTCCTGCGGCCGTGCGGTTCAACGCCTCCGACCAGCGAGTCTACATTCTCGAACAGGGGCTTGGTCGAATTTCCGTGTATGACAAGGAACTCAACACTTCCTATACCAGTTACAATATTGGGGCTCCCGGTGCCTCGTTCTGCATCTCCGCGACGAAAATCTATGCCACCGATCCCGCAAGCGGGCAGATCGTCATGTTCGACATGAACGGCAATACGCTTTATCGGTTCGGCCGGCCAGGGACCCAGCTTGGCGAGTTCTCCGAGCCGTGGGGCATTGCCGTCATCGAGAACGACCTGTATGTGGTCGAACGGGGAAACAACCGCGTTCAGCGGATACGCGGAGGCAGCTGGTGACGGCTCAGTACAGGTCGAGCGATTTGGCGCCGGCGTAGACTCCGCCGGTGGTGCCGACCCAGATGCGCCGCTTCGAGCCGGGCGGCCCCTCGGACTGGGTGAAGCAGTTCACTGTAAGTTGCCCACCAAGGCCTGAACTGATCTTTGTCCAAGTTGCACCCGCGTCTTTTGATCGAAATAGGCCATCTTCAGCTCCGACAAAGAAATACGTAACATTTGTTGGATCAATCAGGGTGCCACGTGCGTTGATTCCTGTAACAACCCCAAGGGAAGTGAAACTCACTCCTTTGTTGATGCTTCTGAAGGCTCCGACCGAAGAAGACACAAGCATTGTCCAGGGACTATTGGGATCAACTGATATATCAGTAATAATTCCATTTGGCGGAGACAATGATTTCGAATTGTTGTCTACCAGCCAATATCCGTTAACGAAGCTACGAGATGCGCCTGTCTCAGTGTCGAAAACCGGCTGATTGGTTTGCCAAACGAGAGGACCAGTTCCTTTTTGAGCATTCTTGATATAGCCGAATTCGCCATTCTCTGTTCCGAAATAAAGTAGATTTGGATCAGAAAAAGAGAGGTTCAAAGATCTAATAGTCCCTGTATAGAGAAGCTCTGTATTATTGGGATACGCTTGCACTGGGACAGGTGGGCTTGCAAACGTATTTGTTCTTTCCACCATTTTGGTTGCGGTATAATAATCTTTAAGCCAAAATGTTTGTTTAACAGGTTGTTCTGTGTATGGTTGAAAAATTCGGTCGATTCCAAAGTCTTGTGTGATGTAAAGATAGTCGGGGTTATGCCGATCCCAAGCGATTCCTTTGGTGGCGCCCGAAGCGATGGAAATGACTTGAGAATAGTCTCTTATGCCGCCTCCGAGGATGAAAACACCATCTTCTGTTGCAGCCGCGATGTCGTGATTTGACGTGTTGATTGCAAGCGAATTTACTATATGACTTAAAGGTGTGATCAGGGCAGTCGAGGCAAGTCCGCTTTTATTCCAGGTAAATGTTGCTGCATCAGTTTCAACCGTGGAGTCGACACGAGCCCACCAGACGCCGTTTCCATTCGTGCCGGCAAATAGAAAATAATCTTCATTGGGTTGCCAAATTGGATCCGCAATCAGGCAGTATACAGGAATGTCGCGGCCTGCATCATTTTTCATGCCGTCTTTTCTAGGTTTCCAGAAATCTTGTAAGTCGATATATATTGATGCACTTCGAACTGATGTTGCTCCAGATTCAGAATATTGATTCTGTGAAGTTGCCCTAATTTCTATTTTGCTGACCGCTGGACGTGCATTGGGAGTTTTATAAGCACCTGTCAATGAATCAATAGTGCCATATGCCTCATTCCCTCCGGTGATTCCATTAACAGTCCATATCGGTGAGCTTTCGATGATTGTTGGCCCATTAGCAGAAGAGAGTGACCCCCTTTCGATGACGGCTGCGGTAAGTTGGATTGAGTCGCCCTCTAACATGAGAGTGAATGTTTTTCCTGAAATATTTTCTGCATTCGTCGTTGGTAGCGCGTTACGACCGATTATCATGTCTGTTAGGACATCGGGATCAACAGTTGAGGAGGAAATTCCAGTAGTTCCCGATGCTGTTCCCGAAGCAGTTTCCGTGGGTGTGGAAAGAAGCGTTGAGGCGGAAAAGACCAGACTCGAGTCGATGCCTGTTCCGGAAAAGCGGGCGTAGACGGTTTTTGTGCCGTCTCCGGAAGGAAGATTCCAGCGACGATACTGCGTGTAGCGCTCCCAATAGGAGACGGTGAACTCGGCGTCGTTGGCCACCTGCATTTTGTCTGCACCTGGATACAAGAGATTCAGGAGGACATTCGTGGAAGTGACTGCTGTGGCGCCGTTTTCGATCCATACGCCAAGATATCCTTCCTTGCCGGTAGCAAGAAAAATCGATGCGTTGAGGATCGGTGACACGTTGCCGCTTGCATCGCGGAACTGGGCATACACGGTTTTCGTGCCGTCCGGACCTGACAGAGTGATGCTCTTGCTGGTGGCATACGTTTCGAGAAGAGCGTCAGACAGATCGGCCTTCTGGCCGACCCGCATCTGCGTCGCGCCGGAGGCTCGCAGGTAGACGGTGACGGCCGAACTGTGTGATTCATAAGCACCACTATTTATCGAGATGGAGAGGTTCGTCGGCGTGGCGCCCGAGGCTGTCCAGGTGCCGAGCCCAGAGCGGGTCACGCGCTGGCCGGAGGTGGTCTGCAGGTGGATCGTGAAGTCGTAATAGGTGTTCGATGCCAGCCCCGTCACCTCGATCGAATGAGAAGTCGCCGCGGACGCGGAAACCGTCGTCCTGAGCGTCGAAGCACCGTAGGAAATCTGGGAAACAGCGGCAGTGTTCGATTTGAACACGAGCCTGACGCTCGAGCTCGTGATGCGGTCGAAGTAGGCCTCCTTCACCGCCAGCAGCGATGTTTCCGGTACCTGGACGGGCTGGTCCGCGCCGATCTGGAGCCCCGTGGCGAAGAGCGTCTCGCTGTCTCCCGTCGTCGCCGTGAGGCTGTAGATGCCCGCCGCCAGGTTCTGGAATGAAAAGATGCCGGCGTTTCCGGTGTAGGTCGTCGCGACGGTGGTGCCGGCGGCGTTTTTCGCGACAACGGCGATTCCCCCATAGAGCTGTCGTTCGGCAAAATACACCTGGCCGGAAACCTGTGTGGCCACCGCCGGCTGGGTCGAAACGCCGCCGCCGCCCCCGGCTCCCAGACACCCCGAAACCGCGAGCGCCAGAGCCGCCATGACGGCGATCCACCTCAAGATCCTCATGCCCCGCATTTTACCAGATCGTCCCGAATCGTACAAGGGCTGAAGACATCATGGTTCAGTCTTGGAAAACAGCTTCACCACAGAGTCACGGAGGCACAGAGAAAATTTCACCCCAAAGACACAAAAACGACCGCACTATATCCGTCGGGGCGGTTCGCGACTGGCATGTTGGTTTCGTATCGAGAGCCGATCCGCAGATGGCACAGATGAAAACCTGAGAATTCCTTTTCCGGAGTTTCCGAACGCGTCACGATGCGCCCGAAAACCTCTGTGGCTCAGTGTCTCTGTGGTGCGTTGCGCTGTTTTTCAGGCGAGTTCGTCGTAGCGGCGCTTGAGGGCCTGGATGTCCTGCCACATTTCCCAGTTCGGGCTGCCCCGTTCGCGCGACTGGTTGCGGAGCAGATACGACGGGTGATACATGGGCATGCAGGGGATGCCGAAAATCGAATCGAACCATGTGCCGCGGATCTTCGTGATGCCGAGCACATCTGGGCCCAGCACGTATTTGCACGAGGTGTTGCCGAGCAGTCCGATCAGCTGGGGCTTGATGAGGGCAAGCTGGCGCCGCAGGAACGGCGTGCAGCATTTCATCTCATCGAGGGTCGGCGTGCGGTTGTCGGGGGGGCGGCACTTGAGAATGTTGCCGATGAACACTTCCTCGCGCCTGAATCCCGCGGCGGCGAGAATCTTGTCTAGATGCTGCCCGGCGCGGCCCACGAACGGGCGACCCGTCGCGTCTTCGTCGGCGCCCGGTGCCTCGCCGATCATGATCAGACGAGCATGGGGGTTGCCTTCTCCCGGGACCGTGTTCGTGCGGGTCTCGCAGAGAGAACAGCGCCTGCATGCCGCGATATCTGCCCGAATCTTCTCGAACGAATCGTCTGTGTCCTGTGCCGCGGAAGAAACCTCGCTCACGCCCGAATCACTTGCATATGACGCCACCGCGTCGATGACATGGGGTGAATCCTGTATAATACTTGATGTGCTATTTTCGATGCCGGACAGGCTCGAGGATGCCTTGCCGGCTTCAATATCTGCCTGAGCCCAGGCAAAAAACGTTTCGGCCCAGCTCTTCTTCGTCGACGGCCGAGCCAGTTCGAAATCATACGGCGATTCCCGCCCAGGTGGGGTCAGGATCTCGAACAGATCGACGCTTGCCGGGGGCTGGCCGGCGCCGCCCTCTTTCTTTTTCCTGGCCATTACGCTTCGTCCTTCGAACTCGGGGAATCGGAGCGGAACACCTTGGTGACGCCGTTGACCCGCAGCAGAGCCCGTATGAGCGCCTGGAGCTGCTGGGCGTTGGCGACCTCGATCGAAAAGTCGAGCACGCCCGTG
>JAKPPK010000189.1 GCA_029547385.1 Candidatus Latescibacterota bacterium | reverse complement strand
GGTCCCTCGATCCCGACAAATCCTTCCGCCCAGCTTCCGAGGTACATCCCTGCTGAGCCATCGCGGTGGAGCCCCCGGCGGTTCCATCCCATCTGCTCGATGAACCCTGTTCCCGCAAACAGGCTGGCATCTTCCAGGTCTTCAATCGCCCTTCCAACCGCGCGTGCGACCGCTTGCTCCAGCGTTTCGAGGAACTCCGGGCAGATATCCCCCACGAGGTTCGCCGTACACGGGGCAACATGCGTGTGTGTCGCCGCGATGATGACCGATTCCAGGTCGATTTCACACGAAGCCGCACACGCCGTGCGCAACGCGTCGACCCGCTCCTTCGGCAGCACACACACGTCCACCGAGACCATTGCAACGCGTGTGGTGCCGTCATCCAGCACCACCGCATTCGCCGTCAGCGGGTCGCGCGCGTGCTGACCAAGGCGGACGTGCATCTGTCCCAGCAGGTGGAGTGGCCTTGAGGGTGTGAAGTCTTCCCACGCAGTTCCGACGTTCATATGGCATGGTCTCCGTGGTGCGAATCAGGCCTCTACCGGCACGTCGTCAAGGTTCTCAAAGACCTTCCGTATCGCGTCCGCCAGCGCGTTAATCTGTTCGGGCCCGTTGGGTGGACGATGATTGAACACTCCCCAAAGACACGTATCAATGCACTGCTGCGAAACGGGATACTGGCTGAGATCGTACGAAACGTCTTCCCGCGCGAAGCGGCTCGTCCACGGCTCGCCTTTGCCGTATGCGTTCTTCGCCTGGAACACCGCATGCGCCGGAAGCAGCCAGTTCGCGATGGAGAAATTCACACCTTCCGCCTTCAATGCGGCCACGATTCCTTCGGTGATTTTCCGCGAAGGCACGCCCCGTCTTTGTGCGTACGCAGGCTCGACGCGCAGAACGTAGGCGTATCCGTTTGTCGGGCGGTCGTCGGAAGTGAAGGAGCGAACCAGATTCGGCGTCCCTGACAGACGCGCATCCAGCATATCCCAGTTGTCCCGCGCCCATTTGTTCGTCCGGTCAAGTTTCCGGAGCTGCGAAAGGGCAAACGCGGCCGGGAGATCGGACGTTCGGTACATCCATCCGAGCCCGTACGCGTGGTAGTCTCTTCCGGAATCCGGCGGGCGCATATCCCCGAAACTCGTCACCATTTTCCCGCGTTCGAAAAGTCCGGGGTCATTGGTGACGAAAAGCCCCCCCTCACCGCCGCACAGATTTTTGTTTTGATTGAGGCTGAATGCAGCCACGTTCCCGATTGTACCCACCTTCCTCCCTTTGAACGTCGCGCCGTGCGCCTGGCATGCGTCCTCGATCACGGCCAGATTATGCCGTCTGGCGATACTCATGATCGCGTCCATGTCGCACGCCACACCCCAGTAATGAACCACAAGGATGGCACGCGTATAGGGTGTGATCGCGGCTTCTATCTGCGACGGGTCCATGTGCATGCTGCGCCAGTCAACGTCCACGAAGATCGGGATGGCGTTGTGGTGGATAATACACGTGGCGCTGCTCGTCCACGAAAGCGCGGTCGTGATGACCTCGTCACCGGGCCCGATACCGCATGCGGCAACGCACATGTGAAGCGCGGCGGTGCCGCTGTTCGTTGCCATGCAGAACGTGTTGCCGTTCCATGCCGCGAACTCCTTCTGCAGCATGTCCGCATGCGGCCCGAACGCGTGGCTGTCCTGGTGCAGTGACGCGAGCACCAACTCCTCATCCTCTTTCGTGATCTCCGGCCACATACGGAACTTGAGG
Source organism: Candidatus Latescibacterota bacterium (assembly GCA_029547385.1). Classification (GTDB taxonomy): domain Bacteria; phylum Latescibacterota; class MWCZ01; order MWCZ01; family MWCZ01; genus MWCZ01. Next base: position 535 of record JAKPPK010000189.1, on the reverse strand, counting down.
CCGGGCGGAACCGCGGGAGTTCCCCCCCGTATTGCGAGAGTGTCAGCCATATCCTATCCTTTGCGAAACGACGGCCCGGGCACATTGCGAGACTCGGGCCGGAAAAAGTGTGATCTCGACATCCCTTAGTATACCTAACTGAAAGCGGGGCGCGGGAGCAAGACGATACACGCGCCGGATGACTCGTGATCGAGGCGAATTCCCCTTCATGTTGCGGAAAAAAAGGACTCGAATGACTCCTCATCTGATCTGGCGGAAAGAAACAGGTTACCAGCTCAATGGGATCGTGTCCGGGATGGTGGACGGGCAGGTGCGGCTCTACCTCTCTGGTATTCGGACTGTGTCCGGTCGTCGCGAATCCGCCATATTCTGCCTTTCCTCCGAAGGCGAAACCGTGTGGCAGACACAGGTTGCGGACGCGGCGGAGGACCGTCTCGCCTGCGTGTTCCCGAACCTGATTGACGATCCATTTCTGGGGCTGTGCCTCTTCTACTCGTTTGGTTCCTCCGACAATGCCCGCCCGCGCCCGGGGTAT
>JAKPPK010000185.1 GCA_029547385.1 Candidatus Latescibacterota bacterium | reverse complement strand
CGCAACGCAGGTAGGTTGGTAATCCTTGCGCTCGTTCCGTGGCCCCGCCGTCTGGTCAATGGCCCAGCGGTTTTCCCAGTCGTAGAGAATGGCAACCTCGGCCGGGGTTGCCGTTCCCACCACATCGTCCAGCGAGGCGAGGACGCCGCCGAGGTCCGCCACCTCGCGGAACACCCGCGTGTGTTCCGTCGGGTAGTGGTCAACCACCGCGCCGTGGAATTTCTCGCACCCGCCGCGACCCTTTCGCCACTGGAAGTACTGCACAGTGTCGCCGCCGTGGGCAATGCACTGGAGCGCTTCCACCCTGTGCAGCCCCGGCCGTTTGAGTTTGTTCACCGGTTTCCAGTTCTGCACACTGGGGGAGCACTCCATGAGCATGAAAGGTTTGTTCTTGAAGGAACGGTTCAGGTCGTGGGTCAGCGATACTTCGACCGCGTTAAGCCAGTCGTTCGGGCGGTCATGGTAGGCGGGGTAGCTGTCCCAGCTCACGACATCCACCACCCGCGCGAACTTCGCGTAGTCCAGCGTCGGGCTGAACCCCATGAAGTTGGTGGTTACGGGGATGTCCGGGGTGAATTCGCGCAGAGGCGCGATTTCATTCCGGAAGAAGTCGATCGTATGGTCTGTTTTGAAGCGCTGCCAGTCCAGCATGAGCCCGTGTATGCTGGGGTCCACAGGCCTGATCTGCGCCCAATCGGTGAAAGCGTGGCTCCAGAAACCCGTCCACCAGGCGTGATTGAGTTCCTCCAGGGTGCCGTAACGTTTTTTCAGCCACGTGTGGAAGGCTTCGTAACAGAGCGGGCAGTGGCAGTCCCCACCGTTGTATTCGTTAGAGACGTGCCATACGACCAGCGCCGGGTGGTCCTTGTAGCGCGTGGCAAGCTGCGTGTTGATGATCCGGCATTTCTCGCGATACACGGGCGACGTCCGGCAATGGTTGTGGCGCTCGCGATGCGGCTCGCGTTGCCCCTGCGCGTTCACGCGGCATACCTCAGGGTAGGCCTCGCTCAACCACGGCGGCTTCGACCCGCTGGGCGTCGCAAGCACAACATACACGCCGTTGGCCGCGAGCTTGTCCATGATCGTGTCGAGCCAGCCGAATTCGAAATGGCCTTCCCTCGGTTCGAGTGCCGCCCATGAGAAAATGCCGACAGACATGACATTGCAGCCTGCGAGCCTCATGAGGCGCATGTCCTCATCCCACACCTCGGGCGTGTGCATCCACTGGTCGGGGTTGTAGTCTCCGCCATGGAGCATATGCGGGCATTTGGCGGTTATGGGTGGGAATCGTTCTGGCAGCGTCATTTCTTCCCCTTCAGGTTTGTTGTTCGCCACACAAGCTTTCGCGCCTCTTCCACCCACAGAACCGCCGACGCCATCACCACGCACAGAATCCATTGTTCGCGCGTCAACGGTGTGGTACCGAATGCCGTGTTCATGAATGGAATGTGGACTACGGCAACCTGCAGGACTACTCCGAGCAGTACCGCGCCGAGCAGCCATCGGTTTGCGCACAGACGATGAAATGCGCTTGCGTGCTCAGACCGGGAGTTGAACACGTTGAAGAGCTGGGTGAACACCAGCACCGTGAATGCGGCGGTGCGCGCAGTGTCCAGTGACCCCTTCCCCTCGAATAAACCGCCTGGAAGAAGGATATCCAGGGTGAGAAGTGTCATGGCAGCCATCACCGAGCCGCCGATCAACACCGTGGTCCACATCCGGCCGTCGATCACCCTGTCCGTGAGTTTTCGTGGCGGGCGGGCCATCACGTCCTCCGTTTCCGGGTCTACTCCCAGCGCCATCGCGGGCGCTGCATCCGTAACGAGGTTGATCCACAGAAGCTGTGTTGCCAGAAGCGGCAACACGATTCCTCCGTCGCCGGAAGTCAACCCTATCACCGTGGAGAGCACCACCCCGAAAAAGACCGCCAGCACTTCTCCCATGTTGGAACTGAGCAGATACCGCAGGAACTTGCGGATGTTGTCGAAGATCACACGGCCTTCGTGCACCGCGGCAACGATTGTCGCGAAATTGTCATCCGCAAGCACCATGTTGCCGGCTTCTTTTGTCACGTCAGTTCCGGTAACCCCCATCGCTACGCCGATTTCCGCCCTTTTCAAGGCCGGAGCATCGTTCACGCCGTCGCCCGTCATCGCCACGACGTTCCCGCCAGCCTGCAACGCATCCACGATCTGGAGTTTGTGCTCCGGCGCCACGCGGGCATACACGGAGGTCGTGCGCACGGCTTCGCGCAACGCTGCCTCGTCCAGTTTGTCTATCTCCATCCCCGTCAGAGCGGTTGCGTCCTTCCCCACAATGCCGAGATCGGAGGCGATGCGCGTCGCCGTCTTGGGATGGTCTCCCGTAATCATGATGACGCGCACGCCTGCACGGTGTGATTCCACCACCGCTTTTGCCGCTTCAGGGCGAGGGGGATCCAGAATTCCGACGATTCCCACGTACACAAGATCGGCCTCAAGCGACTCATCCACCGGCGCACCTTCCTCGGCCGGGATCACTCCCTCGCCTTCCAGATTCCGGTAGGCGACGGCGATGGTTCTGAACGCCTGCGCGGAAAGTGCTTCGATATTCCCCACGCTTGCCGCTTGGCGCGCATCGTCCAGCGGCGCTACCTCGTTGCCCACAAGGATGTGCGTGCACCGTTCGAGCAACACATCCGGGGCTCCTTTGGAGAACAGCGTCAGGCGCCCGGTGTTCCTTTCGCGCAACAGAACGGACATGCGCTTGCGTTCGGAGGTGAAAGGGATCTCCCCGAGGCGTTCATAGCGCTCCATGATCTGCTGCGTGCCACCCAGCTTTTGTGCTGCCACGAGGAATGCAGCCTCGGTCGGGTCCCCCTGAATCTCCCAGACACCGTCCCGCTGGCGAAGAGATGCGTTTCCAGCAAGGCTGCCACCGGCGAGCACGCATTGTGCTTCCGTGCGCAGCGCCGAATCGCCAATTTCCTGCCCGGCGACTTCAGCCCGGCCGGAAGGATCGTACCCAACCCCGGTCAACGCCACCTCTCCGGAAGCCGTGACGATCTTCGTGACTGTCATTTCGCTTTTGGTCAGCGTGCCGGTTTTGTCCGAACAGATCACCGAGGCAGAGCCGAGCGTCTCTGCGGAAGACAGTTTCTTCACAATCGCGTTGCGAGCCGCCATGCGCTGCACGCCGATTGCCAGAACCACCGAAAGAACCGCCGGCAACCCTTCCGGCACCGCCGCCACGGCAAGTGAAACCCCAAGCAACAGCAGTGAGACCGCCTCGTCCATGGTGTCGACACGGAACACCACGAACGTTGTCGTGACGACGACCGCGGCGATCAGAACGACGGCGATTCCCAGCATCTTTCCCAGCCGCACGATTTCCTTCTGCAGGGGAGTCGCCTCGTCTTCCGTCGTTTCAAGCATGCGGGCGATCTTGCCGACTTCTGTGTTCATTCCGGTTGCCGTGACAACGGCCCTTCCTACTCCCTGTGTCACGGCAGTGCCTTTGAACACCATATTGCGCCGGTCACCAAGGTTGCTGGGTTCCTGAAGTGCCGATGTTTCCTTCTGAACCGGCTCGCTCTCGCCTGTAAGAGGCGCCTCTGCAACGCGCAGGTTCGCCGTTTTGAACAGCCGTCCATCCGCGCCGATGTTGTCTCCCTCACTCAGTACCAACACGTCCCCCGGGACTATGTCAGATGAGGGAATGCGCTCCACCTGACCGTTGCGGACAACCGCAGAGGTTGCTGCCGCCATACTCGCCAAGGCGGCCACCGCGTTTTCCGCCTTCGCCTCCTGAACGTATCCGAGAACGCCGTTGGCGACTACGATGGCAAGGATTACTGCTGAATCCACGGGCCACCCGTGCGCGCCCTCCATGAACCACGCGACAGCCGAAATAGCCACCGCCGCCAGCAGAAGGTAGATAAGGGGGTCTTCAAACTGCGCCAGCAGTTTCCGCCAGACGGGAACGGGCGGCGCGCCGACAAGTTCGTTTTTTCCGTAGCGGGCAAGGCGAGCCGCAGCTTCTGCTGAGCTCAGGCCGTGTTCAGGGTCCGTGTGAAGTGCGCGAATGACCGCATCCGCATCCAGTAAGGATGGATCTATTTCCAGACCTGATTCGGGTCCGTTACCATGTTCGGTCATGAGTTGCTCCCCTGCTGCCTCAATAAACTGCTCGCCTGTGTGTGGACGACGAGCGCGGGATTGTGGAGAAGTTTCCTTGATGGCGCGCGAAAAACGCCGACAAAATCGGCACCTTCGCGCCGGTACCTTGGAAAAATGTACCCACCGCGGGAACAGGCTCCAAAGCACGGCGCCATTGCGGCGGCCTTGCTACGTGTGTGTCAGCGCACAAAACGGCGAGGCGAGCCGGTGAGCTCACTTGAGAGGCATACGTCTTCGCAGGATTATTGCCGTCGGCATTCGTTCAGGAGGTGTTGATAATCCGCCTTATGTCATGTTGGGGGGCAACCCGTTACAGATACCCGAACAACACGGTAAGGTAGAACTTGGTCCTGTCAGAATGTGGCGCAGCATCCAGCGCACGCGCGGCGGAAAAGGAAAACCGGGAGGGGTACCCGTAGAAGGAAAAAAGATCAGCGCGGATCTCTGCGCCGACATCACGCTTGAGTCCGGGCGTCCACGACGAAGGGTACGAGTCACGCCAGACGCGGCCTGCCTCCGCAAACACGGTCCCGTAGATTTTGTCGAAATAGACCGGCCCCAGTTTCCGGTCGATGGAGGTCAGCAGCGGGAATCGGTACAGCAACCTCCCCCATGCGGTTTGTTTGCCCTGGAGCTGGTAATAGGTGTATCCACGCAACCCGATAATGCCACCGATACCCTCATAGAAGAAGCTGTCCACCGCAGCGTCAATACGCATGACGCGCCCTTCCACGCCCACGGTGTGTTCCTCCCGCCAGGGCGTGGGCAGGTACCAGGCGGCGTCACACGACACCTGATTGTAGTGGTAGGGTGTGTACACCTCGTTGAGAAGCCCGGTACCCGCGTCGAAATCCTCAAAGTACCAGTTCCACCAGCGGTCATACCGGAGTGACCACTTCATGCCCTGGGGGGCAATGTCAGCGGTCGTGAACGGTCTTATTGCGGACGAAGAGACGGAGGCACCCGCCGCAAAGCCATTGTAGTACGTGTAGTTGTAGCCCACATACGTCCGCGTTCCATTCAGAAGAAGGGTCTGATCAATCGCGGCATCGAAGCGTTGATACGTGGAATGCAGGTCTATTTCACGGGAAAACACGCGGGGCTTCAGGGTGAGTGACACCGCGTTCAGACCGTACGTGATCCCATCCAGCCGCAAACGACCCGCAAAGGTCGTATCCTCCTTCGTGTGGCGTACCGTCCTGACAACATCAAACAGCACCGGAACGGGGGTCATGTGGTCTACTTCCGCGGTGACGAATGCATCGTAGTCGCGGTTTTCCGGCGCGGCCCAGACTCCGCCCATCAAAAGGACATCGTCCCAGATATCCGATGAAAACGCGTACGCACCCACACGCCACTGGTTGCCGTAGCGCCCGAAACGCGGCAATATTGAAGGTCTCTGCAGATGGGGAATGCGCCTGTCAATGTCCGACACAGAGGAACCTTCGGGCATACTGTCAGGGAAAGTCCCCTGTTCTGGAATACGATTCGCAAATATATCCGCAGATACGGGATATCGTGGCGCATCCGCCGGTATGATCCGGATCACGTAGCCTGCCGATTCATACGAGGAGTACGCAATACGTCCGTCAGGAGCCACGTCCGGGTGAAACGCCCCGCCCAGTACATTTGTCAATCGTGCACATGAGCCGCGTTCGAGATCAAGCTCATAGAGGTTGAACACACCGTCGGTGGCGCTGGAAAACACAACTCGCGTGCCATCTCGCGAGAAGGCGGGGTCCCGGTCATCGTCCGACGAAGCAATTACGCGTTCGGTTTCGAGGACCTCTCCCCCGGAGGCGCGGACAACACGGTAGACGACGATGTGGCGGCTTCCCGCGCGGGCAAGGCTTACTGCGAGACGCGTTCCGTCAGGTGACCACTTCGGCGAAAAAACCTGCGTGCCGTCATCCCAACGGGTAAGGGGACGTACGTTGGATCCGTCCGCATTCGCGAGCATGAGGTTGGTGGAACCGCGAGCGTTTCGGACGAATGCGACGGTGGCGCCGTCCGGGGAGACGGCGGGGTACGAGGCGCGCCACTGATCGGTGAGCTTTGTAACGGTGCCGGTCTGAAGGTCGGCCTTTACGAGGTCGTTGTAGCGCCACTCATTGCGGTCGTCGCGTTGAGCGCGGCTGAACACGACCGTGCGACCGTCGGGAAACCAGCTTACGGTCGAAGATGCACGGAACGATCCCGGCGCGACAGTCAGTTCGCCTGTACCGGGTTTACGGACCCAGACCGATCCGAGGCGGTAATCCTGCCCGTCGGTTGAGACATATGCGAGAAGCGCGCCATCTGGCGACCATACGGGTGCTGCATGGTAATAACTTGCCCGCGCGCTGTGCGCCGGTGGCGGCGCGTACGCGGCGGGTACCCCTCCCGGGGTGATTACGGGCGGGCGGTCACCGGATTCCGCGCCGGGGCGTGACGCAGGCCGCTCCAGCAGTGTTCCCGCGGGCTGCGGTTTTCGCTCTGCAACGAACGCCTCGTAGCCCGCACGGAGCTGAGTCAGCCACTCTTCGTACACCCGCGGGCCCGGTTTTCCTGTAAGCTGTTTCAGCGCGGAGCCGAAGTCCCACCGGTGCCACGCACGCATGTCGCGGCTCAACGCGCGGAGGGAGGAATCACCGTATGTCGCGGCCAACCACCTGACGAACGAATAGCCGTGATTGTACACCATTTCGGCTTCACGCCCGTCCGGGTCGTAAAATCCTTCCATCTGCCGGTAGGAGAGCTGGCTGTCGGCAAGCACGGCGACGCGGACTATCATGTCGCGGTGTGCGTCCCAGCGATCATGCCGGGCCCCCTGCGCCTGGAACTGAGCGACGCCCTCGGCAAACCACATGGGGATGCTGACCGTGGGCACCGCATACGACACGAGTGTGTTGGGAAGTCCCTCTGCGACGTCGGTTCGCGCTTCGGGTTCCAGGCGGAACCACTGGAAATATACCTGTGGGATTGCAGGCGAGGTCTTGAGCGACGCACCGAGTTGGACAAGGTGCGTGAACTCGTGGGTAGTAACGTCACATATCCAGTTGTGAGTGCCGCGGAACTCATAGTCGAGAGCAGATGCCCAGATTTCCATGCGGTTGTCGTAATAGGCGGCAAATCCGTTGGCAAAATCACCGTGATCCCGCACGATAATTTCCGTTTTGCCCGAAGGCCGATACCCGTAGAGGCGCGTTACCGGTTCATACGCTTGCTCGGCCGCCATCGCCACCGCAGACGCTACCCGCTCAAGACCGGAAGTATATGTGATGCGAAAGTGCTCGGTTTCGAATCGTTTCCAGGAGAGAGCAGACACGGGCGGGTCAAATTCCGCAATCGGCGTCGCACAAATCGAGGGAGCCGCGAGAAATAGCAGCACGACAAGGCACATGCCGCACACGTGCCCCTTCGAAGCGGAGACCAAAACCCCCTTGCGCACCGTTGCAATCACCTCACTATGCCGACGGGAATGGTGGCGCCACCCTGTCTGCCGTCTGCCGACCGAGCGGTGATCCGGGCAACGTAGAGACCGGTGGCGAAACGTGTGCCTCCCGGCCAGCGGATTTCGTTCTCCGCATTTGCAACCGTCTCACCGGCGGGAACGCGTGTCTCCCAGACCTGCTCGCCCATGCTCGTGAATATCCGCACGGAGACATCTGCCTGTGCCGAAAGGAAGAATCGAAGCATCCCCTCTTCTTTTCCGACGGGGCTGGGGTAAAAGAAGACGCGATCTCCGGGCATCAAATCCTCAGCCGGAGCTGCCGGCATTACAAGCCCCGTTTCGTCCAGCGCGAACGACGACGCCCCATCTCCCCACATCTGGCCCCAGATGACGCTGTCGCCCTGCGAGACAGGAATATCGAGCAACCAGCCGTCCGCGGTTCCCACGACCGCGTGGATGCCTTCATCGCGAACCGCGTACAACGCGGGGGAGCCCGTGGCGGCGGCGGGAAGCGGAATTGTAGCCGCAGGATGCCGACGCATCAGCCCCGAAAACACGCTGAGCCCCTTTTTCCCGGCCACAATGGTGTTGCCCGCTCCCGTGGAGAGCGCCGATCCGGCAAACTCCTCGGTCGAATCCGCCCGCCCGAGTGTATAGGTTATCGTTCGAGTTCCACTGCGGGAGAACACATCCACGCTCCGGCGGCTCACGGCAAGGATGTCGGGGAACCCGTCCCGGTCTACGTCGCCGAGGCTCAGCGGCGCAATCAACGAATCCGTGGTGGCCGACCAGACTACCCGTGGGGGAGGCGGGTCTTCCGGGAGGTATCCGAAGCGAGCATAGCTATCAGCAGTGATAGTCCCGGAACCCGTTACTGTGATATCCGATTTGCGCACGTCGCGCAGAAGGTGACAGGTCATTGTGGACGGCACCGGTGGTGTTTGCACCACAGGTGTACCGCCATCCCACGCCCCGTTCGCATATCGGTAACGCGTGTTCGTCGTGAGGCCGACTACAAGAACGGATCCGTCCGCTTCGATGACCGGTTTCCTGGTGACATCGCCCCAGAAACGGCCGATCAACCCGTTGGCGTTGCCCACGGGTTCGAGGGAATCGGTGAACGCCCACAGGTTCCAATCGCTTCCCGCCACTGCGATCAGGTTCCGTTCCACACCGTCCAGCGGAACCCTGCGTACGGCAACTCCGCCGACAACAGCGCTTCCGATGAAGCGACCTTTTCGCGCGGGAGTGTCCGCGGTTCGCCAGCGCACTGTCACTGCAACGGTATCCCGGGCCGTACCTGCCGGCGAAAACGAAATTGCGACCCCACCGGGGCTACCGTTTGCCGTGATCACCGCCGGATGGCCGGGTGCGGGCTCGCCATCAGGGTACAGGATCCGTTCCCCGGTAACGGGAAACGGGTCGTTTCGACTCCCGATACCCTCATTCGCGCGCGGGTGTCCCAGAAGATTCGTCACCCCGATATCGCGATACCCGTCCGCTTCCACTACCATGATTCCCGGCCGGTCGGGCTGGGCATTGATCGAATTGGTCGGCTCCCACTGGCGGATGCGGGCTTCGTTGACATGGTATACGATCACCCCGCTTCCCGGCACATACGCATCATACAGCCCGTTTTCTGGCTTCAGCCAGACGCCGCCGGTATCGCCGTCGCTGTACTCGATTGCGGGGTGGTACCGGTCTGTTTCAACCGCGGAATGGCGGAGTTCCATAAGGAGGTATTCGTCTTCGGTGATGGGCACCTTTAATGCGCGTGGCAGGGATGTCTCTGCGGCAAGGCCCGCAAGCAGGAGGGTGGTGTCCGAGCGAACTGTTTCCGGCGCAAGCCAGCCGAGGCGCATCTGCTCCCACGCAGAAGGCAGACACGGCACGAACCCCAGCACGCGGATCGTATCAGAGGAAGAACCGGTTTTCGGGCGTTGGATGAAGTTGTCGGATCCTACATCCATCAGCGTCCACGCACCCACCGCCGCGCCGCCGGTCCGTGTGTTTGAGAGCACAGGAAGGCCACGGGAGGCGAGAAACGTTTTCGCGAAGGCGCCATTCAGACCGATTACGCCGCCGGGTTGCTGAATCTGCTGGGGAATGAGCCATGCCGTCTGCACCTCGGGTGGAATCGGGATACCCGACGAGGCGATCTCCTGAGACGTCAATACGAGGGCGGGAAGCTCGGCGGAAAGGGTCCCCTGCAATGATACACTTGCATGGAACACGAGGAAGCTCTGGAACCGCCCCAGCGAGCCCACATCATTCTGTGAGACCGCCAGTGCGTCCTTGAGAAACCGTACCCAATTCCGCGTCTGCTCCGCCACCGAGCCGCCAGAGCCGTAACTCGCCAGCGTCTGAGGAGCCTTGTACGCGGGCAAAGGGTGCGGTGGGAATACCTCCCACGTGATGGTCGTCCGTCCCTGGGAGGCAGTTTCGAGGTAGTTCCGGAGGGCGGTCAGGTGGTTTTCCAGAAAGCGCCCGTCATGCGGCGGAAGATCGAACGGGTACCGGAACCCTGCTTCTCCTGCGGTGGCCAGCGCCTCCGCGCCGGAACGCATGTCGAAAAGACCATTTCCGCCGGTGGTGAAATCGTCCGGGTCCTCTTTCGGAAACTCCACCCGCAGGGCAAGCAGGTGAATCGTTTCAACGGCTCGGGCCGACGCTGCCGCAAGAAACGATGAAAGGGCGAAAAACGCGAACAGGAGCCCCCGGTGGTGCATGATGGACCTTATGCTGAAGGACACTCGTGAAGTCGGTTCTGCCGGGCATGTGCTCCCGGAACCCGCGACGGTATCAGGTCAGCAGCACATGCCGGGCAGGGTACGGGAAATGTCGTGTTCCGTCAGAGCGTTCAGAACGTGAACCCGATTGAGTATACCTGCTGGCCGTCGTTCGGATCCGAGCCCTTGCCGTTCAGCGAGTGCACGTATGCGAAATCCACGAGAAGAGCCGTGGAAGCGATAGGCAGCCGCAGGCCTCCGCCGAATGTCATCCAGTTGCGCTGACCATCCCAATCGCGGAAATAACCGCCTCGGATCGCCACGTAATCCGCGTACGTGTACTCCACACCGGTCAGCACATCCACCTGACGGGTCTCTTCACGCAGGGTGTTCCTGTGCTCAACGCGTGTCACACCCCCCTGTCCGTCCGGTATTTCCTCGACTTTGTACACCGATTCGTCGGCCCATGAACGCAGGATGGACAGATACCAGCTCTTGCGGTAGTCCTGCACCAGCGGCTTGTACAGGTCGGCCATGATAGTGACATCGTTGTATTGCGTGTCGAAGGCTTTCCATGAGGTGCCGACGGTGAAATTCACCGGTGTCGGGCTTGCCTGTTTCGCGTCGATGTACTGCACATTCGGGCCGTAGTTCCTGAGGGCTGCGCCAAAGTACAGACGGTCCGATGGCCGATACGCGATGCCTGCGTCAACAGCGAAACCGGTTCCGGTGGGGTCGCCTTTTTCAAACCCCGTTCCGGCATCGGCAAGATGGTCGTAGAACCACTTTGCGGTAATTCCGGCCGAGGTGTGCACGCCAATCTTCGACGCATAGCTCAGGCCGACGGCCAGTGTGTAGGTGTTGAAGGTGCCGAGGTTTTCCCCGCCTTCGCTTGTGCGCTGCTGTTCACCCAGGTTGAGGTAAGTGACGTTCACACTGAACTGTCCCCAGTCCTTCACACTGAACATCGTCGGGAAATACATGTAATACATGTCGTTCAGACCGAAGTTCTGGAGAATCTTGTAATACGTCGTGCCGACGGCGCGCGGATATCGCTGCCCTTCGGCGATTGCCTGCCACGAAAGCAGCGCCGGGTTGTAATAGCTGGCCGCCGACCCGCGCGCCCCGGCAACTCCGGCGCCGCCCAGCGCGAGTTCGCGTGCCCCCGGCCGGAAGAGAAGCGCCAGCACCGCGGCCTGGCTTTCATTCGCCCTCGAAACCGACGGCAAAAACGCGACGGCGGCAGAGGCACCTGCGATAACCAGAGCCGTGAAATGTGAGAATCGTGCAACCTTCATCGTGCGCTTCCTCCTGAAACCTTACGGACCCACAACGGCCAGTCTCTCCAAAGCCTTGGCGGTCCGCCCGTCACTACGACGTCGTATTGAAATCTGATAGAGGTACACTCCGTTCGCCAACTGATACGCCGGGGTCCACGGTATCACCACAGGTCCGTCCGTAACCCCAAGCTTCGTCACCGTATCCACCAGCCGCCCGGCAACCGTGAACACGCGCACCGTCGCGTCAGCGTCGGTAGACGCGCCCACGCCGTCCAGCACAAAAGTGAACGCCCCGTCCCGCGCCATCGGGTTGGGGTACGCGATAACATTACTCACAGCAATATCCTTGCCTCGACCCACCCGAAGGAATACGGAGTCAGCGGCAAAATTGTTCCCGTTGTCCCATGCCTCCACCACAACCTGCTGGGCGGTGAGATCGCCGGAAAGCGGAATGTCGGCCCAGCCGGTGGTCGCGCTGCCCCAGTGCACGAAGTCTTCCGTCAGATCCACCGGAGCGCTGCGGTTGCCGTTGAGATACGCCACAAGACGATGGCCGATACCTCCGCCCACGTTGACCCCGAGCGGATCTGAAAGCCATACGCGGACCGGCTCTCCCCTCGGAATCTCGGCACCGTCCCTGAGAGGAATCGCCGCGTCCAGATCGTCTGCACGCGTGAACACGATGCTCGGTCCCGTTGTATCACGCACCGATGCGGCCGGGCGACTGCAAATTCCCAGTCCTCCAATGCTTCCCGCACCGTCAATCTGGTCATTCCATACCTGCGCCACAGCTTTTGCCTGTGTGCCGCCGTAACTCACTTCGATCGGCAGAATGAGTTCGGTGGCAAATACACCGTTCTGCACAGGTACCACTCCACGGAAGATCGACGTTCCCGGTTTTGTGTAGAGGATCGTGTTTCCACCGGCGGCCTGGTAGCTCATAGGGGTTGCGCTGTCGAACACATTCACCAGCGCCGATCCAGAGAAACTTCGCAGTGTGTCCGTCGCTCCCGGCACCAGCACCGACCCGCGAAGCGTGGAGGCCGCAAGCGCGCGAAGCGAATCGCCCATCATCTGCACCTGTACCACCAGCTCCGGAAGTGCGACCGTGAGCGCAGGATCACCGATCAGTACGTATTTGCGGGCGTTCTGGCGGTAAAGCCAGCTCGGGTTCTGCGCGGCCAGCGCCTTGGCGTACCAGAATGCATCCCCGATTCGAGGCGTCCTGCCTTCCGCGCCACCGTACAGCCGCGAGAGGAAGATCTCGTTGAACCCAACGTTTTCGGTGTTGTAGGAAAGACGCGTGGCCGCCACCGTGGCTACTGCACCGCCATTCGCCATGTTTACCAGCACTTCCGCCATGCTCTGCGTCGAGGGCGCATCGAAATGCGCCGCGCTGCACGTCAGCGCCGTGAGAACCGGCAGACGCTTCCCGTTGGCAATGTTCGGAAGGTCCCCGTCGAGCGTGAAAATGCGCTCGTGCGCCCAAAGGACCGGGTTCCCGTGGCCGACGTAGTTGATCAACGCGGCACCCCTGCTCCACGCGTCGGTAATCATCCTGTTGACGGATGGCTTCTGCATCTGCTGGTTCAGTTGCCGTTCGTGCGAGTAGATCTTCTCCGTCACGGTTTCTGCACGGAGACACCCGGCCATTCGTTCGCTATCGTCCACGTAGTCTTCGGAGTTGATTCCCCGGTCGAGATCGTACTCATCATCGGCAATCATGATGGCGCGATTCTGCCACGCACCGCGCTCCGGGTCACGCTCGTACGCGATGATCTTCCCGACAACGGCCCGCGCCTCCTCCTTCGTCTGAACGCAGAGCCTCCCTATCTTGACGGATGCAATCCCCGTGTTGTCAAACACCACGAACCAATCGTCCGTTGTGACCGGCCCCTCCTGGTAGGGCGGGACCCAGTTTCCTGGCTGCGGGTTCGCCGTGGAGGTGGTGAACCGCGTCAGATTGCGGTAGTCAAACTGCCCGTCACCAAGCAGCACTGTGTACCGCAACCCCTGGTCTGCGGCGCCATCTCGCCAGTTCATGAACGCATGGCGCAGGAAATCACGCAGCGCTGCAGGATCAAACATTCCGAACGAGAACTCATCGCAAATGTCCCGCGTCGTCACGACCGCCGTGCGGAATCCATTCCTCTGCGCCCGCAGATCGGCCAGCCGGGATGCCTCCGCCTGGAAGTCGGGGTGGGTTATCACGACGTAGTCCACCCCGGCGGTACGACCCCGCAGATTGGTCGCGCCGGTTTTCGGTTCCATCCGGAGCGGAGTTCTCCAGTCCGATTCGGCAGCCAGAAGGTATTTGCGCTCGATCAGCCCTGATTGCCTGAGTTCCACCCGCGTAATCCCCTGATCGTCCGGTGGCGGAAGCGCGTACTCCACAAGGCCGCTGTCGTCACTCACTTCAAAAAGACGATGCAGTGTCCGGTCGACTCCTGAAAGAGGCACCACGACTCGCGTTGATGGGATTGTGTTGCGCAGCGGCGGCAACACGAAGGCGAAACTGCTCCCCCGCACCACGAACCTGCGCCAGTAGGCGATTTCGTAGTAATCCAGAATGATCGGATACCCGGTGCTCGCATTACGGATTTCCACAGGAAGGCTGACCTGCGCGGCCGGGGTGATCACTGGCGCATACCCGGTGCACCACGCATACGTGGAAGTCTGTCGTTGCTCAACAAGGGGCTCGACGACGCCGTTGACCTTCACCTGCAACGACCCGTACGCCGAAAACTGCCGTAGCTGCCCCACGCGGACCCCGACCGTGTCACCGGCAACGTCCAGTAACGCCACCTGCAGGACGCGCGAAGCCTGCGGCGCAAGCTGATCCCATTGCCAGTCAACACCGGAATACGGCCCGTCAGTGTCACCTTCCTCGTTGAGATTCGTTACCTCAGGCTCTTCGTGAAATCGAAACGGGAAACGTTCAATTACCGGAAGCGACGGGTCGCTCACTGCTCCGTTGCGAACCTCCGCACGTATCGCGGTTGCCGGAGATATGGTGAGCCAGTAGACGTTTTCGTACGTGTAGTGGTTGAGCGCATACACCGGATCCAGTGTCTGGTAATCGAGATCCCATCCTGACGGGCTGCGGCCGTAGAACAGCAGATAATCGGTTCCGTTGAACACCCCGTCGCCATTCGCATCCACCACGATCGGGCGAACCGGTCGGAGGGCGGTCTGACGAGGTTTCTGCGGGTCCAAGGGGAGTTCCCGCCCGCTCCCGGCATACAGTGCCAGCCTTTCCGCGGGCGCACTCCGGAAGCGGCTGTCCGCTTCAGCAAGTGCCGCCGCGGTGATCTTGTACATCGCGTCCGCATCAACGACAACCCGCAACCACACCCCGGAGGCAAACGGGCTGGTTTCCGCAACCCTCGCGACACGGTCGGCCGCGCTGCGGCTTGTCCGTTGGAGCGCATTGTACGCTGCGGCATTCAGTACGGCTCCTTCCCAGACGGAAGGCAACGGAGTGATATCCCGCAGGCTCCCGGTTTCGGGCGATGTGAACTGCACCCGAACGCGCACCGAACGGGTGATTGCAAGGCTTTTGTCGGCAAGGTTCGCCCGGACCGGATGCACAACGATACGCACCAGATGCGCGCCGTAGGCTTCGCCGGCAGGTTCAAGCGATACGAGGTCTGTCCCCGTATACTGCGCGGAATACGCCTCCGGGCGGATCTCGAACACCCGGCGGTACCCCAGCCCATCCTCGCGGAGCTCGTGTGACGGCACGGGACTGAGCAGCCCGGGCCGCGTTTCCCATTCGCCCGCCACTGCAGAGGCCGACGCCTGTGCCCCATCGGGAACCGCGATCAGCGTACCTGCCTTCGGAATGGCTGGCGAGCCGGGTTCGCCGTCCGCCGAGCAATCCTCAAGCACCGGCTGGAGCGTACGCTGCCCCGCCACAACCACTGTGTCCATCCGCACCACGGGCGACGACCACTCCGCAACCACGCCTGACGCATCCGCCTGAATCAACTCCCAGCGCGCCGGGGCCGACCCGGCCGCGCAGACCGACAACGCTGCTCCAACCAGCATTGCCCGTCCCGGGGAAGGCATCAGGAAACCGCGGAGAAGACCCATAAAACACCGAGAGCCGAGACGTTCAGAGGTTCCGCCCTGAACCAGCTCGGCTCATAGTACCTGCAAGGCGGAGGAACCCGACGATTGTGAAACCACGCGACGAACAGCTTTTTCAATGCGTTTCCGCTTGTGCCCGGACGGGGCTTTCATCGGAACCACTCGTCGTAACTCTCATCACAATCGTGCGATACGGATTCTCCCGTCGCTTCTGTGTGGCATCTTGAATGCACTGATTCGCGCCTGCGTGCAATTAAAGTGTATCGCGTGCCGGCGAAACTGTCAAGGTCTGCACGACGCGCGCCAATTGTGAGAAATCATTGCCCGCGGCTCCCGGCCTGCGTACATTTACTACGGGGATGGAGTTCCCCGATTGAACCGTCCGCGAACGGTGGACTGATGACTCCTGCAGCCGAGTACTGGCCGGCGGGAGTTTTTTGTTTCCCGCGTTCTGGCGGTTTTTGTGTCCATCGCCATCCTCTGAGAGGTCGACTCATGGAAACCCTGTTCACCCACGCCGCCGTCTGGCTTTTCTTGGCGGTGATCTCTGCCGTGCTGGCAAACCACCTGAAAGTATCCATCGCGCTGATGGAAATCTGTATGGGAGTGGCTGCCGCGGCCATAATCACGCACTTCTGGGGCGCCAACTCGTTTCCGAACAACGAAGAATGGCTCAAGTTCCTCGCGTCCTCCGGCGCGGTGCTTCTCACGTTTCTGGCGGGCGCGGAACTCGAACCGGAGGTGATGAAGACCAAGCTCAAGGAAGTGTCGATCGTCGGATTTGTCGGTTTTCTGGCGCCCTTCGTTGGTTGCGCCCTGGTCGCCCATTACGGACTCGGGTGGGATTTGCAGGCCAGCCTGCTGGCAGGAATCGCGCTCTCCACTACCTCGATGGCGGTAGTCTATGCAGTCATGCTGGAAACCGGATTCAACAGGACGGAGTTCGGGAAGGGAGTCCTGGGCGCCTGCTTCGTCAACGATCTCGGAACGGTGCTTGCCCTTGGCCTGATCTTCGCCCCTTTCACCTACAGAACGTTTGTGTTCATCGGCGGGTGCCTTGTGGTTTTTTTCATCCTGCCGTACGCAACGTCCTTTCTGACGCGGCACTACGGCCACAGAACGGCGGCAATCCGCACCAAATGGATTGTGTTCGTTCTCTTCGCCCTCGGTGCCCTCGCCCTGTGGTCCGGCAGTGAAGCGGTGCTTCCGGCGTATATCGCCGGCATGGTCCTTGCCGAGTTCACCTCCGACGATGCCCATTTCATGCGGCGGCTCCGTACCCTCACGGTCGGGTTTCTGACACCGTTTTACTTCCTGCGCGCCGGTTCTCTGGTCGCGCTTCCCGCGCTCATCGCCGCGCCGGCAGTGTTCATCGTGTTCCTGGCGGCGAAAACCGTCTCGAAGATTTTCGGGCTTCTGCCGGTTGTCTCGGCATTCAGAACGGAGAAGAACGAACGCTGGTACTACACACTCATGATGTCCACGGGCCTGACGTTCGGCACAATTTCCGCACTCTACGGATTCAGTCATGGCATCGTGACGCAATCGCAGTACTCGTTCCTTGTGGCGACAGTCATCGCCAGCGCTGTCATTCCGACGCTTATCGCGAATGCGGCCTTCATGCCGCGGCATCTCCTGCCGGAGACGGCAACGGTTTCCGTGGAACCTGCCGGCCGCGGGGCGCTTCCCCCGAAAGAAGAAGAGGACGTTGGAGAAGAGTAACCATCACGCGGCCGGTTCACCGCACCGAGGCAGAACAGGTGTTGGGGGCGCGTTGGCGCGGGAGGCATATTCCGAAGTGAAAGGGCTCTCCCGCCTCAATCGGGCACATCGCCCTGCGGAGGGACCGCTCGCTTCTCAATTTGAAAGGCGCCTGAAATGGCGGCGATCAGGAACGCAGCCGACTTCCTCGGCCTGAAGCGAAGTATCATCGGCGTGCTGAGCATGGTGGTGCTGGTCGGCATGGGCGAGCGCATGGCCGAACGATTCCTGCCGATCTATCTGTTCGCTCTTGGCGGAGGAGTTCTTTCCGTCGGCCTCCTGAACGGGCTGGATAACCTCCTTTCGGCCCTTTACTCATTCCCGGGCGGATACCTCGCCGATCGGGTCGGCACGAAGCGCGCCCTGATCGTGTTCAACCTGATGGCGATGACCGGATACTGCGTGGTGATCTTCATCCCGGTCTGGCAAGCAGTGATCATCGGCGCATTCTTCTTCCTCTCATGGACCGCGATCTCCCTCCCGGCCACGATGGGCCTCGTCGCGGTTGTCCTGCCGAAAAACAAAAGGACGATGGGTGTTTCGATGCACTCCCTCGTGCGCCGGATTCCCATGGCGCTGGGCCCGCTGGTAGGCGGCGCATTCATCTCGATCTGGGGCGAACGCGAGGGTGTGAGAGCAGCATTCATCGCCGCGTTCATTTTTGCCGCAGTGGCGATGGTTATGCAGCAATTGCTGATTGAGGACAAAAGAGAAGAGGCTTCAGCTCCCCTCTCCGGCAACCCGTTCCGCCTCATCGGTCTGATGAACGCGGACCTCAGGAACCTCCTCGTATCTGATATCCTGGTGCGGTTCTGCGAGCAGATTCCTTACGCATTCGTGGTTATCTGGTGCATGAAGGTCATTTCCAATCCCGTCAGCGCGATCGAATTCGGCGTTCTCACCACGATCGAAATGGCGACTGCAGTGCTGTGTTACATTCCCGTCGCATACTTCGCCGACAAAAGCGGGAAAAAGCCCTTCGTCGTAATCACCTTCGTGAACTTCACCCTTTTTCCTGTGGCGCTTCTGTTCAGCCATTCGCTGCTCCCGCTCGTCGGTGCATTCATCCTGCGCGGCCTGAAGGAATTCGGCGAACCGACCAGAAAAGCACTGATCATGGATCTCGCGCCGGAAGGTGCCAAGGCAGGGATGTTCGGCCTGTATTACCTGCTGAGAGATTCCGTCGTGTCGCTCGCGGCTTTCGGCGGGGCGTTCCTCTGGATGATATCACCTGCGGTGAACCTCATCAGCGCCTCCGCGTTCGGTCTGGCGGGAACGCTCTGGTTTCTCTGGCGTGGACGCGACATGCCGGTTCTTTCCACGGCAACTGCCTGACGGATTCCGTCACGTCCCTGACGGAAGAAATCGAGCGTTGCGCTCCGAAAACGAGCGCAGGCTCTCCGGCCATTTGAGGGGATGGAGTCCCCGCGCCGCCCGGGCTTGCCGGGCTGATGACTCCTGCCGACACCACAACGACGGGAGGAGCAACTGTGTGTATCCCTGAAACGGATGTCCGGGCCCCGCAGACCGCCGGCGGGGAGAACGGCGATATCACGAACGCAAATGGCCTCGGCGAGCTCTTTGATGAGGCACTGTCGATCCTTGGCACTGCGGGACCAGAATTCAAGACCTTTTCCGACGCAATTGCGGAACTGAAAACCCGCCTTGCCGAGGAGCGATTTCACCTCGCAGTACTCGGCCAGTTCAAACGTGGCAAGAGCACACTCCTGAACGCCCTGCTCGGCGAAGCGATTCTCCCCTCCTCAGTGGTTCCGCTCACGGCAATTCCTACCTTCGTTCGCGCAGGAGAAACAAGACGTGCGCTCGTGTATTTCGACAACGGCGTGCCGCCCCGCGCGTTCGAAGCTGATGATGCGGGCGCAATTCGGGAATTCATCGCTCAGTTTGTCACGGAAAGCGGCAATCCGAAAAATGAGCGAGGAGTAACTCAGGTGGACGTCTTCAGCAGCGCGCCGATCCTCAGACAGGGCGTCGTTCTGATAGATACTCCCGGCATCGGATCCACGCACCGGCACAACACCGAAGCAACGCTCAACTTCCTCCCGCAGTGCGATGCCGCAATGATCGTTGTGTCGGCAGACCCGCCCATCACCGAAGTGGAGGTTGAGTTTGTGCGGCAGGTGAAGCGCCGCATCAACAGGCTTTTCGTAGTGTTGAACAAGATCGACTACCATACGGAAGCCGATGTGCGCGAAGCCACGGGCTTTCTGAAATCGGTGCTTGCAGACAAACTCGGGTTTTCTGATGACCACCCGATATTTCCGGTTTCTGCGCAGCTGGGATTGAACGCCCGCCAGAATGCCGACGCCGACCTCTGGGAGAGAAGCGGCATGCACCGGGTAGAGCGGCATCTTTCCCGGTTCCTCGCGTCGGAAAAGAAAGCAGCTCTTTCAGAGGCGGTCCGGCACAAAGCGGCCGACACTGTCGAGGAAGCACTTACCCAGTTTCGACTTATACTGCGAAGTCTGCAGCTCCCCGCGGAAGAACTCGACAAAAAGCGCGCATTCTTCCGCCAGAAGCTCGACGAAATCGAACGAAATCGCCTTGTCGCGGACGACCTGCTCAAAGGCGATCACAGACGCACCAGGGCAAGGCTGGAGGAGTACATTGACGCGGTGCGGGCGCAGGCGCGAACGGGCTTCCGGGGGATTATTGCAGGCGCTCTCGCTCGCAACGCGGATACGCAACAGGCCGAAAGCGATGCGAGGGATGCCCTCGCAGAAGCGATTCCCGTCTTTTTCGAACAGAAGGTGGGCCAGACCAGTGCCTTCCTAGGTGAAGAGATCGACGCCGTGCTGACGCCGCACCAGAGCAGGGCGGAAGAGCTGGTCGAATCCGTGAGGAAAGCAGCGGCCAGCATTTTCGAGGTGCCGTACCAACCGGCAGGGAAAGTGATCACCTTCGATATCGTGCAGAAGCCCTACTGGATCGCGCGGACCTGGTCTACGTCGCTGAGCCCCATCCCGGAGGGGTTCTGGGACAGGTTTCTCCCTGAACGGGTGCGCAGGCATCGCCTCCAGACACGTCTCAACAATCAGCTTGAAGATCTCGTGATTTCGAACGCCGAGAACCTCCGGTGGGCCATGCTCCGGACGGTGGACGAAACCTTCCGGCATTTCCGAAGCACACTCGTGACGCGATTGGGAGAAACGATTACGGCGACGAACGGCGCACTGAACTCAGCCACCGAAAAACGCGGGCTGCACGAAGAACAAACCGCATCTCTCATTCACGGAATTCAGGAAACGATCCGGCAGCTTGAAAATGTGGAACACTCGTTGCGTCCGCCCCCCACGGGAGCCGCACCATGAAAAAACCGCAGATTCCTCTCTCCGAAAATCACCGGAGAATAGTGGGTTCCTCACTCCGGTATGCAGAAGACCAGATTCTCTTCTGCAGGAGGCTGCTGACTGAGACCTCCGAAAACCGGATGACACGTTTCGCCGATGAGTACTCGGATGACCAGATTCGCAGGCTGGTGGAGATGTGCGACGAACTGCACGAAAAACTTGTCAGTTTTGCCGACCGCGCGGGAGTGTCTCCCGCAGAGCGTTCGGTCAGTCGCCATGTCTCGGGAACAATGTCCAGCGTCTGGGAAACGCTGGAAGATCTCCGGCCCCGAAAGCTGAAAGCCTACGGAGAGGTTCCGGCTGATGCAGCCAGGGAAATTGAACCGATCGTCGAAGATGCCGTCCAGATCATCGAACGAGTGCTGGAATTCTCACGACGTTGCACTTCCCGGTCGGATTCAGGCGCCGGAGCCCGACAACCTGAATAACGCGACTCATGCTGGTAAGGCGCGACCGCGCGGGCGAATCTGGCAAAAGTAATGGGCACTGCTGGATTCGAACCAGCGACCTTCTGCTTGTAAGGCAGACGCTCTAACCAACTGAGCTAAGCGCCCCGGATTTACAGGCGGGTTTTCGTTTCTGCGTCTTCTTCTGAACCTGGCGCCCTGCGGTGATAGAGGAGCCCCAGCGGAACGATCACACAGAAGCCGGCTACGAGGGCAAGGGGCGCCCACGTCATGGACTGGACGCTGTCAACCGGCCCGATACTGAGGAGGTAGAAACCGACGCCGATCACGAAAAAACCGATGGCAAGGATCAGTTTCCCCGCGAGGCTTTGAACCGGCGCGCCAGGCAGCCCGGCAAGGACCACCCACGTCACCACCATAAGTAGAACGGCAACACCCCAGGTATGCATGAATCTCTCCCCGCGAGGAGGCGGACCGACAAAAACGCAAGAAAAAGGTAGCGCCAGGCCCGCGCAAGGTCAACCTTCGTGCGTGCCGACCGCGCGACCCGGCTCGCCCGGGACTTGACAAAAGGCGTTTCCTGTTCTATCATTAAAATCTTTCTGAAAACCCGATCTCCGTGCCGAACCGAGGATTTCACTCATGGCTTATCAATGCGAACTTTGCGGCAAAAGCTTCCAACGCGGTAATACGGTCAGCCACGCCAACAACCGGCGCAAACGGCTCTTCAAGGCGAACCTCCAGCGCATCCATGTGATGGTCGGCAGCACTTCCAAGCACGTGCGTGTGTGCACGCAATGCATCAAAAGCGGGCGCGTGGAAAAGAAAACCGCCGCCTGATACCCCGCCCAGACCGTTTCAAAGCCCCGCGTCCGAAGGATGCGGGGCTTGTTTCATTCCTGTGGCTTCTGTTCCCCTTCGGGAGGGAAAACGATGGAAAAAGGCGAAAAGGTCGCGCTGGTGACGGGCGCTTCACGCGGGATCGGACGCGGGTGTGCCGAAGCGCTCGCCGCGGACGGGTGGAGTGTCGTCGTCAATTACCGTTCCCACGAGGACGAGGCCAACGCAGTGGCGGAGCGGTGCCGCAGTTTCGGCGTTCGGGCAGTCACCGCAATGGCGGATGTCAGGGACCGGGAGGCGGTGGATGCCATGTTCGCCCGCACGGTGGAGCACTTCGGCGGCCTCCACCTCTTCGTTTCCAACGCGGCGGACAGTGTGCGCAAACCGTTTGTTGATCTGAGCGTCGAGGAAATCGCTCACACGCTCGACGTGAGCCTGTGGGGCGTCATTCACACGGCGCAGGCGGCGGCAAGGCTCTTGGTCCGGCAGAACACCGGCGGCGCGATGGTGTTCGTAAGCTCCGTTCATGTGCCGTTCCCGTACGCCAACTGCGCGGATTACAACATTGCCAAGGCAGGCGGACACGCCCTTGCGATGACTCTCGCCGCTGAACTCGCGAAGCATCGCATCCGGGTTAATATCGTCGAGCCGGGCTGGGTAGATACGCCGGGCGAGCGGAAGTGGAGTTCGGAAGAGGATATCGCCCGCGAAGGCGCGAAGCTGCCCTGGGGCCGCCTTGCCACCATTGAGGAAATCGGGCAGGCGGTGGCGTTTCTTGCCTCGGAGAAAGCGGAATACATTACCGGTTCCGTGCTCAAAGTGGACGGCGGCTTCACGCTGCCGAGGGCGGGAT
>JAKPPK010000159.1 GCA_029547385.1 Candidatus Latescibacterota bacterium | reverse complement strand
AATGGTTCGGTATGCGCACGACATGCTTGCGGCGATTCAGGAGGAATTTGATCGCGAGAGCGAGAAGGTGGTGCGCGGAGACGAGCTTCCGCCGGGCGTGATTCAACTTGTCAAGGTGTATGTCGCGCACAAGCGCAAGCTCTCCGTCGGGGACAAAATGGCGGGACGGCACGGCAACAAGGGTGTTGTCGCAAAGGTGGTCCCGGTAGAGGATATGCCGTACCTGCCGGATGGCACCCCGGTGGATCTGGTTCTCAACCCTCTCGGCGTGCCCTCGCGGATGAATCTCGGGCAGATTCTCGAGACCCATCTCGGCTGGGCGGCGGAGAAGCTTGGAATTCACGTGTCGTGCCCGGTGTTTGATGGCGCGACCGTTGCGGAAATCAAGAATGCGCTGAAAGAAGCTGGTTTGCCGGAATCGGGACAGACGGTTCTGTACGACGGTATGACGGGCGAGAGATTCGAACGCGAAGTGACGGTGGGCTACATCTACATGATGAAGCTGATTCACCTTGTTGCGGACAAGATTCACGCTCGTTCGATCGGTCCGTACAGCCTCGTCACGCAACAGCCGCTCGGCGGCCGGGCCCAGTTTGGCGGCCAGCGTTTTGGAGAAATGGAAGTGTGGGCGCTTGAAGCATACGGCGCGTCCCATCTGCTTCAGGAGATGCTGACGGTGAAGTCGGACGACGTTCCGGGGCGGTCGCGGATATACGAAGCGATCGTCAAGGGCGAGAATCCGCCGGAGCCGGGCATCCCGGAATCGTTCAACGTGCTCGTGAAAGAGCTTCAGGCACTGTGCCTTGACGTCGTGCTCCAGCAAGACGGTCAAGTGGCCGACCAGAGCTGAAACCTCTACCCTAACCCTCGTAACGAGAGGAGAACGGCCGTGGTCGAACAACCGGACGTTTTGGCGTCGCAACTGCTGTCGCGGGCAGGTTTGCCGCAGCAGCGCAAGCCGCTCGATTTCGATTCGATAAAGATACAACTCGCTTCACCGGAGACGATTCGGAGCTGGTCGTACGGTGAGGTTCTGAAGCCCGAAACGATCAACTATCGCACGTACAAGCCCGAGCGCGATGGGCTTTTCTGCGAGCGGATTTTCGGCCCCACGCGTGACTGGGAATGCCACTG
>JAKPPK010000583.1 GCA_029547385.1 Candidatus Latescibacterota bacterium | reverse complement strand
GGCGGGCCCCCGTGCCCGCCCGCAACCCAACGCAGACGAAAACGGGCGACCACAGGGGGTCGCCCCTACGATGGGGTTGTCGGATGTCCTTCAAAGGTTCAAATCTCTCACCACCAACGAATACATACGCCGCGTGGCGTCTGACGGATGGCCGCCGTTTTCCCGGCATCTCTGGCAACGTTCATTTCACGACCACATCATCCGGGATGACGACGACCTCGCCCGGGTGCGGGAATACATCGCGTTGAACCCCGTGCGGTGGGCCGACGACGAGGAAAACCTCGCCAACGCAAGGGAACATGAACGGCGCGGTGGCAAAGGGTAGGGGAGCACCTGTGTGTGCGCCCGTTCTTGTGTGAAAGGTATCCGGGCGGACACGCAGGTCCGCCCCTACGCATATTTCGACATTCGTTCACCACGAAGGAGGCCACCCGATGCGTACGGGGAAATGGGTGCTTCTGACATGCGTCGCGGCGGGAACGCTGGTCACCTGCTCGAAGGACGACCACGTCCTGAACAACCCCGCCGACCCGCAGAGCCCTGCGTACGTGGGGCACGAGGTACTCTCTCCGCACGACCCGGCGAACTTCCCGACCGTCGCCATAACCAGTGCACCCAGTGAAGCAAAGGTCGGCACTGCGGTGACATTCGTGGCGACAGCAAGCGACCCTAATCCGAAGGGACTGAGGACCGGAAACCTGCGGAGCGTCTCGTGGAATTTCGGGGACGGTTCCGCGATCGTTCAGGGCGGTTTGACTCAGTCGCACACATTTTCCGCTGCGGGATTGTTCTATGTGGGGATAACAGTGGTGGATGACGACGGCAACTCGGCAAACGCGGCGAAGGTCATCAGCATAACCCGTGGGTTGCCCCCGACCGCGTCCGCAGGCGGGCCGTACTCTTGTCTTCGAAACACGCCGTTGACGTTGAATGGCGGCGGGAGTGACCCGGATGGCTACATCGTCAAATACGAATGGGATTTCGATGGAAACGGGAGCTTCGATTGGTCATCGGTAACAACCGGTTCTGTGGAGCGCGTTTTCACTGTGGCGGGAATGCAGGCACCGGTGCTGAGGGTAACGGATAACGACGGGAACGCTGCCACGGCTTCCGCCTCCGTCGCGGTCGCGTATCTGGGCGATTTTGAATCATCCTCTCAACTCGGCGACTTCACTGTGAACACAGCCCGGGGAACATTCGCCGTAACTGCGGGGACGATGCGTATCCAGTGTACCGATACGCTGTACATCGCAGAAGCCAAACTGAAGAACGCCACGTTTGCGAATGGCACGCTGGAAGTCACGACGCAATGGGTTTCCGGGGTGAACAATTACTCGTACGGGCTTTGGTTTCGAGGTACCAACAGCAACGAATACGGTTTCGCCATTACCCGGAATGGGTGGTACACGATAGTGAAATGGACGAACGGGCAGTGGGGAACGCTCGGAACTTGGACCAGTTCGGGCGCAATAACGACCGGCGCGAACGTCTTGAAAGTGGTGTGCAACGGGCCCAATATGTCATTTTTCATCAACGGGACCATGGCCACGGCCGTTTCGGACGCCTCCTATGCCTCGGGATCAGTAGCCTTGTGGGTAGGTGGCCAGCAAACCGTTCTTTTCGACGATTTCCGCATGACACCGACGGCGGGTACGAGCGCTCGGGTTGCCAGACCGGCGAGCGCACCGGAAGGGGAATTGCCCGCCCGCGCAGTTGCACCGCAAGCGCCGTAGGGGCGGGTTGCCCGGCCCGTTGCCGCCGTCGGTGCGTGCCCACCCGCGTTGGTGGTCGGCTCCCGCGGGCCGACACAGGGGTCGGCCCCTACGCCGTTTTCTGTGGCGGAGGAGGGTTGCCCGGCCCGGGTTTGTGCGCGGGTTGGCCCCCGCGGGTGTGATGTTTTGGGGTAGGGGCAGACCTGTGTGTCTGCCCGCCGAACGCGAGAAAAACCACGGGCGGACACGCGGGTCCGCCCCTGCCGGATTGCTGTTCGTGCGCCGTTGGGGGTCGGGTCGCCCGACCCGTTGCTGCCTTGCGTGTGTGCCGGCGCGGGCGGGGAAGACCCTGCGTGCGCGCCGCGCGCGACGCCCCTACGCCGATTTCGTTGCCGGCTGACCCCCTCTTCGCGTCCTTCGCGTTCTTCGTGTGCGCCATTGTTCTCCCCTCCCCAAAAAACGCGTACCGCGATTGAACCATTTTCGCGGAAAACCTTGACACGAGGACGCCGCGTCGCCTGTGTTGTACGTGTGGCGGCAGCGTTCCCGGGGACGGGTCGGTGGGCCGGCGGTCGGCAGATGAAGGAAAAGGAGCGTGTGATGCGTGAAGCGCCGGCGTTCGCGCGGTACGGCTGCGAGAAGATGATCTACGACATCCGCATGGGGCCGCAGTGCGTGGAGGCGGACGGGGTCTTCTTCGCGGCGTATCTCGCGAACCCGGCGGGTGGGAAGGCGCTCCCGCACGTCATCATGCGCGACAGGAGCGGCACGTGGAGCGAGCCGGTGGCGCTGGCCGATGTCCCGCGGTTCGACCATCACTTCGCGCCGATTCTGTGGCTTGACGCCGACCGGCGGGTGCATGTGCTCTCGCATTGCCACGGGTCGCTGCGCGGGTCGCGGCATGTGGTGTCGGTTGCCCCGACAGACATCACGGGGTGGCGGGAGGGCCCCGAGGTGGCGCCGTCCATCAGTTACCCGCGGGTGGTCCGGCTTCCCGGGGGACGGATGCTTCTCTACCACCGCGTGCTGGGGCACATGGGGTACTGGACGTACCAGACCTCCAACGACGGGGGATTCACCTGGAAACGCCGCGCGACGCCGCTGGTGGATTTCGACCAGCGCCCGGAGGCGCCGGGGGACGAGTGGGCGGGGAGCTACCACAGCGTGGCGCCGGGAAAGGACGGGGAGTCGCTCCACATCGCGTTTGTGTACTGGGACGAGCGGAAGCGGGTGCACCCGGTGTACGGCATCCGGCTGGCGCACATGGACCGCTA
This sequence comes from Candidatus Latescibacterota bacterium, assembly GCA_029547385.1. GTDB lineage: Bacteria > Latescibacterota > MWCZ01 > MWCZ01 > MWCZ01 > MWCZ01. The sequence continues at coordinate 8,794 of JAKPPK010000583.1, read as the reverse complement.
CCACCTGTACTACGCACGGCTGGATATCGCCTCCGGCCGGCTGTATTCCGCCGCGGGAAAGCGTCTTGGATGCCCGGTGAACCGCCGGGAGGCTGAAAAATGCCTGGTGTGGGATACCGGCACGCGGCTGACGAACATGCCGTCCATTCTGGTGGAACGCGACGACCGGCCGGCGTTTCTGATGCCGGTCACCGGCGAACGGGTGGACGACTGCGCCTTCTGGTGTATTCGACGGGAACAAGGCGCCTGGCAGCGATTCCGGGTGACCGACACGAACAGCACCTGGGCCGGCTCGCATCTGGAGGCGGACGGAGCCGGGGGCATCAGCGCGTTTCTCGTCGGCAGGCCCGGTCGGCCGGGGCGTCTCCCCTACGGCGGAGGTACCCTTCAGGAATGGCGTTCCCCGGACCGCGGCGAATCATGGGAACATATCGGGGATATTGTTCCGAAGGCGGGGCTGGTCTGCAACAACCCGAAGCCGGTGGAGACGGCCGCCGGGGAGGTGCTCCGGAGAACGCTGGTGTTCTTCGGGTGGGAGGGGCCGGACGGCCTTGCGCCGGAGGGACCATATGGCGGACAGGCGTTCCTGTGGCGCGACGGGGAGTGGCTCTGAGGCGAATCGGCGTCTACGAACCGAGTGGAGGAAACATGTGCCAGATGTTCCGGTTCGTCTCGATACACCGTTCTCCGCTTCGCGTCGCCCGCCACTCGACGACCGGCACAAAAAAAACAGCGGCTCACATTCGCGTGGAAGCCGCTGTTTTTACTGAAATACGCCCGGCGCGATTCGAACGCGCGACCTGCGGATTCGAAGTCCGACGCTCTATCCAGCTGAGCTACGGGCGCATGACGATACCGTATTTGTATAATGTAAGGGGCGGGCCAGTTTTGGGTCAATTCACCTGTGGATCGCGCACCCGGTTGCCGCCCGGGCACTTGACCGTCGCAGGTCTTCTGTGCTAATGGTTGTACATGTGGAGGCACACGTCCGGGGAGTGATGGTTGTGCGGCACCAATATCCCGAGTACCAAAAAACGAAAATCGCAACCACAGGCTTGACAGTCTGAAATCAGTGTGCGATACTAGATGCAGACACATGGGATGCCAGTGAGTTTCGTGTAGGAGGGAAATCACGAAAGAACACCCGTGTGAAACGGAACTTTCCACGAGTATAAGTCACCATTTCTCTGGTATTTGTGTGGCACACAGGGCGCGATCCCGTGCAGGGGTGGAGTTTTTTTCTGCAGGGAACGGGGCCCGGTTGGATAGTTTCTGGTTCTGATCACCTGTTTCCGAGGAGGGGACGTGATGCCCCGTAGCATGTCTTCGTATCAGCGATGGTTCGTAGCGGCAGGAATCGCATTCCTCAGCGCCGTGTCTCTCCTTCGCGCAGGGACGACCGGGAAGATTACGGGCATTGTCCGCGATCAGAGCGGTCAGCCTCTGCCGGGTGTGGCGGTGCAGATCAGCGGCCTGCGACTCGGCGGCGTGACGGATGCCGACGGGCGGTATTTCATCCTCCAGGTTCCCCCCGGAACGCACGAAGTGCAGGCCAACATGGTCGGCTACCGCACTTCGATCACGCGTGACGTGCTGGTGGGTGCCGACCGCACCACGACGCTCAACTTCACCCTTCGCGAGGAGACGATTGAGGTCGAGGCGGTGGTGGTTACGGCGGGAAGACCCCCGATCGAGGTTGACGTAACGTCTTCCCAGACAACGGTAAACAGCGCCCGCGTCGCAGAGGTTCCGGTCAACCAGATGCTGGACGTGCTCGCGTATGAGCCGGGTGTTTCTCTCGCGCGCGATAACGAATTGAATATTCGCGGGGGTGGCGCGACGCAGATTCGGTTCCAGGTGGATGGACTTGACCGCACCGACGGATTGACGAACAAGCCGTACACCCAGTTGAACCAGACTCTGGTCGCCGAGGTGACGTTGCTGACGGGTGGTTTCAACGCGGAGTATGGAAACGTTCGGTCGGGTATGGTGAACGTGGTGACGAAGGCCGGAAACGAACGCGGGCCCAACCGCGGGTGGATTTCCGGCGTGTACAGCATGACGCCGACCGCCCGCAAGAAGCACTTTGGCCCGGGCGGCTACAGCGAGGATCAGTTCGACTACCGGACGGCTCTCCTTTCGGACGCGAATACGGTCGGCGCGACGGGTGCGGCGGACCCCTACGGCGCAATCTACTGGCCGAACCTGTATGAATCCACGCGGACGGATACCGCGTTTCGCCGGGTCTGGACGGCGGCGCCCAATACGTACAAGGTGTTTGACGGATGGGCAAGCCGCGTGACCAACGCGAACGCGACCAACCGCGGCGCCGGCGTGTACGGCAAAGGCACCCGCACGAAGCCGTGGACGGCTGACCAGATCATTGAAGCGTGGAGGTACGAAGCGAACCTGAATGAGAACGTCTGGGGTTACAGCCACGAGCCGGACTGGAGCCTTGATCTGTCGGCAGGGTGGGGGCTTCCCCGCAAGCTTGGCGGTATCGTGATAGGATACGTCACCAACAAGGAAATGACGATCACCCCGGCGCTTCGGCCGTACTATCGCGATGAAACCTTCGACGTGAAGCTCACGCTTACGCCGGTGGACAGGCTGAAGTGGAGTTTCTCGTACATGCATGGAACGGGCGTTTCCACGGGGAACGGCACGAGCAGTTACGATCCGGAAATGGCGGAAACCGCGGGCTCAATCGGGATTGGCGGCGACGCAGTGTCGCTCCGCACCGCCGGCGACCTGCTTGGCACGGTGTACATGTCGAAGGGCAGCTACGGCAACAACAGGCTGAATCTTTCCTACAACAGCTTTCTGGATGCGACATTCTGGCAGTGGGGTACCGCGCTGACGTATACGATCAGCCCGGCCACCTTTGCCACCGCCGCGTTTGGTCAGACCCACACGGAGTATGAACTTCTCCGGGACTGGCCGCGCGCTGACATCAGCGATTTCAGCACGACCGGCACGTACAAACCCTCCAGCACGTTTTCGTATCGCGCGTGGTTGCAGATGTTCGCGCTGAGCTGGTCGGATGTCAACGGAGACGGCAGGGGCGATCTTCCCAACGATCTAAATGACGCGTTGACCCCGGGCCGTGCGTTCCTTGAGTATCCGTACGGGTTCCCTTCCGCGTACAAGTCGGTTCCCTCTCAGACCGTGTATGTGAACCGTCAGTTCGTGTTTGCCCCCGGCGACACGGCGCGGGTGGTTTCGCCGCAGGGCTGGGTTCAGGAAGGGTATTATGATCTGAGCGGAACCTTCTGGCTTGGCGAGGGCGGCCAGCAGTATATGACCTCACACGCGGTGCAGACGGCGGCCCGCGCTGACATCACTCATGCGATGGGTAGCCACACATTGAAGACGGGCGCGGAGTATCTGCTTGCCGACCTTGAGTACCACGCGGAGGAGGCGTCCCGGATTATCGGTTCGCGGAGCAACTCCAACTACCGCGATTACGGCGGGAAATTCCCCGCGTCGCAACCGTCGATTCTCGGCATCTTCCTGCAGGACAAGTTCGAATCGCAGGGGATGGTGATGAACTTCGGTCTGCGGGCGGAGCGGTTCGACGGCGGGGCGCCGGTGTTCATGCCGGACATGATTTACGACACGCGGTTGTTCAGCCCGAACAACGGGAAGTACTGGTTTGACAGCCTCTGCGTGGCGAACGGGTGGAACGTGAACGACCCGGCATGGGGGGCGTTGCCCGGTTCCATCGGCGAGGCCTGGAGCAAGTTTGAGAAGAACGGGATTCTGGACAAATTCCCGATGCCGTATGACGTGGTGGCGGCCCTGCCGCAGCGCCCGGCGAAGGCCCATTGGCGTCTGGCGCCGCGGTTTGGGATCTCCCACCCGGTGAGCGTGCGGACGAAGTTCTTCTTCAACTACGGCATCTTCTACTCCATGGCCAAGCCGGCGCAGATGTACGGGCTGGGCGAGCATGACGGGCGCACGGGTGCCCTCGGGCGTTTTGAGCAGTTATACTACCCGGAGCTCCGGCCCGCAAAGACCACCATGTACGAAGTAGGGTTCGAACAGGTGCTCCCGTTCAGTTTCGTGTTCAAAACGACGGGGTACGCGAAGTACAACGTGGACCAGGTGACGGGCGTGCAGATTCACGCCGGTGCGACGGACTCGTACCGCACGTACCGCAACGCGAACTACCAGGATATCCGCGGTCTGGAGATGAAACTTGCCCGCAACGGCCGGTTCGTAAGCGGATGGGCGACCTATCAGATCATCGCCACGCGAAGCGGGCAGACGGGATTGACGGATCTCTATCAGAATCCGACGATGAACGTGTACTACACGCCGCTGGTGACGACGAATTCGCCGGCGAACAACATCGCGGCTTCGGTGCGCGTAGGCACGCCGGTAGAGTGGGGGTTGTTGACGGGCGGCTGGGGCGCCAGTATCATCGGACGGTACAACGAGAACACCGGCGAAGTGATTTACAACCCTAATAACCAACCGCGGCGTGAACTTCCGCCCGAGTGGATCATGCGCGGGCGGGATTACTGGGGCGCCGACCTGAAGTTCACGAAGGACGTGGCGATCGGCCGGCAGCGGCGCGCATCGGTGTATCTGGATGTGACGAATTTCCTGAACCGTAAATATCTGAACGGCACCTACATGAATGGCAACGATTATCTTGCCTACGTGGTCGAACGGAGAGCACAGGGCGAAAAGGACCTGCGTGTGGGAGACCCCTCCACGTGGGACGCGTTGACGCAGCCGTACCGCATCAGAAAGGCGGACGGCACGTACACGCAGTGGAAAGCGCCTATCAGCCCGCGCACGGACTGGATAATGTTCCTGTATCCCAGAGCGTACCGTGCCGGTATCAGGTTTGATCTGTAGCACCGCCAACTGGGTTGACGCATCAGAAAGGAGGCCAATAATGACGGCTACTATGCGTCGTTGGTTCACGTGGGCCGGTATGATGGGGGCGTTGGTTCTGACGTTCTCGTCAACGGTAATGGCAAACACGCCGCAATCGGTCATGCATCTCGGCCGAATCTGGCACCATCCGGAGTACGACGGAGCCGAGGGCTGGTCGGGCTCGGGCCCGATTTATCCCGCGGGTATTCCGACGGCTGCCGACGAGGACAACTCCGTCAAGCGCGGGTGGATAGGTCAGGTGCAGAAGTTCGGCGTGTATCTCACCACAACGGACTGGACAAGCCCGTTGAACACCGCGCTGGAGTATACATCGTCCTACTGCTTCCGCAGCATGGACTATGCGTACTACCGCGTGTACGTCACCGAAAAGGGTGACTACAACTTCCCGGTGGGGTGTCAGGAAGTCTTCCGCTGGACGCGTCCGACGATTGTCGCGGGCGATTCCACGCTCAAGTTCTTCCCCGGACCCGGACCGGCGGCGTACCCGGATAACTCCGGCGTCGGCCCTCGTCCGACTCCGGTGGTGGATCCGACCCTTGTGACGGAAGAGGCGATTGACGTGACCTGGCGGTTCAGCCAGGGTGTCGAGTATCGCCGTCGTCAGTACGGGTACGGCATCACCACGGCTCATCAGGACTACGTGCTGTTCGACACCCGGTTCGTGAACAACGGCAAGTGCTATGGCGACACGGTTCTTGCCGATCCGGCTCCCTTCACGATGACGGGACAGACCATCCACAAGATGATCTTCGGGCAGGCGTACGACTACCGGAACAACCACGCGCCGGGCGCGAAACAGGTCGGTAAGGACAACGAAGGCATGTACATCCAGCCGTGGGGCGCCTCGTTGAACTCGGTCGCCCTGTTCTACGATCTGGACAGCGACGATGCCGCCGCTCCCGGACCCGACTGGGGCGACCCGAGCGAGAACGCCGCGATGGAAGGCCATCTGACGGGCAACGCGTACATGGCGATCGGTCCTGTGTTCGCAAGCAAGGGCCCCGGCAGCCTGTATGGCACGAACGACCCCGATCAGCCGGCATTCCGGATGATGCACAACGAGCGTGGTCTGGACTTCGCCGGCAAGGCGTATTCCCCGGCCAACTCGCAGGAATTGCGTGAGTTCCTGACCGACGGCGCCCTCCAGATGCCGATTGATCAGAGCTTCCGCACGTATGCTCCGACTGCCGCGATCAAGGACGAGGATCCGGGCGCTACCGCCATTCTGGGCTACGGCCCGCTGGGCGGCGACAAGGCGCTGAGCCCCGCCAATGTGAAGGTTCATGGTTGGGACCTCGCGTTTGGCGATTCGGTTCGTCTGGTTCAGGTGGTTGCGGGTGGTGGTATTGATGCGTACGAAGGTCAGCGTATCGGCCAGTACTGGAACGCGCAGAAGGCTGCCAGCGCCGCTCCGGATACCTGGATGAGTGCCGCGGATCAGGCTCTCGTTCAGACCGGTATGGACACGGTGAAGAAGGCCCTCGCGCTTGCGTACTGGAACTTCTACGGCTCCTTCCCGGCCAATGTTGACGCCGCGAAGAAAGCCGCTTGGGGTATTCCGAACTACGTGAATTCGAAGCCTGCCGCGTACAACCAGCCGTTCAACGTTCCCGATCCTCCGCGTCCGCCGGCCTTCTTCAGTGTGAAGGCGCTGGCAAAGGGTGGTATCGTGGTGCGCTGGACTCGTGAATCGGAATCGGCTCCCGACTTCGATACCGGCGTGAACGACTTCGCCGGATATCGCGTGTATCGCTGGGAAGCCTCCCGTCTGACGAAGCCCGTCATCGTGAAGCAGGGTCCGGCGAGCTCCTTCTGGGCAGTTGCTCAGGATGAAGCGGGTCCCGGCCCGGCTGGCTTCGCGTATGTGGACGACCAGGTTACCACCGGTACGGATTACTGGTATGCCGTGACGGCGTACGACGACGGAACGCAGAACTGGGCGGAACCGGGCAAGTCACTGGAAAGCGCGTATTTCTGGTGCTGGACCGGGTACACCTCGAAGGGCGTAACGGCGCCGACGTTGAACGGTCAGGGTGTTGATGTTGTTCGCGCGAATCGGTTTGCGCTCGAGCAGAATGCGCCGAACCCGTTCAACCCGTCCACGACGATCCGGTTCGCGGTTCCCGCGAATGGCAATGTTCGTCTGACGATCTACGACGTAAACGGCCGCATCGTTCGCACGCTGGTTGATGGCAGCGTTCTTGCCGGCAGCCACGAAGTGGTGTGGGATGGTATGGACATGAACGGTCGCGCGGTTGCGAGCGGCGTGTACATCTATCGCCTCACGACGGCGAACAACGAGATGACGAAGCGGATGACGCTGGTGCGTTAGTCCGGAGTTGGCGGAACACCGGTACCGGGGACGGCAGAGAGCCGTCCCCGGTACTGACAGATAAACGATTGAAGCAACAGGCGAACGAGCACATCGGAGAGCGGGCAGCGCGCAGGCTTCTCCGGTAGACGTGTCGCTTTGGCCGGGCGAAGGGGTGCCGTGGAGGCGCAGTGATGGCCAGAGGACCACGTATACTATGCCCGCGAAGACGCACCGGAAAGGACTTGGTGAGATGAATACCCGATTACGCCACTGGTGGATAGCCGGAGTCGCGTTTGCATTCGTGCTGATCGCATTGCCGCGAGTTTCTCACAGTGCGGTGAGCACGCTCGACAGCGTTATCGTTATCCCGAATCCGTATAACCTGTCGGGACGCACGTACGGTCCGCAGCCTCCCGGCGGTTCAATCGAGGCAAACGAGCGTATTCGTTTCGCCAACCTGCCGGCGCCCTGCACGATCAAGGTCTACACGTCCGCGGGGAACCTTGTGGCGACGATCAATCACACAGGGGCGAATACGGCCGTTTCGGATCTTGAGAACTACTACTGGAGCGGGCGCAACGCGGACAACCAGTACATCGTCAGCGACGTGTATATCTATGTGGTGGAATCACCCACACTCGGGCGGAAGATTGGTAAGTTCATCGTGATTCGTTAGCCTGGCTGACCCGTAGTGGTTGCCCCGTAGTGGCTGACCGGTGGGTCAGCACGGGTGACGCTTCGTCAGCAGGCTGGCGGCACAGATAGATGATGTGCAGCGGACTGGCTCTCGGTGCGCTGAGAAGGAGCTTCTGGATGAACAGTTTGAAAGCGAGTTGGGTGATCGGGTTTGCCGCCTGTGTGGTGGCAGCGACTGCGTCCGCGCAGACGACCGTTCCCGGGTATACCGGCACGAACTATGACCCGCCGACGCCGAAGTGGAAGGGTCAGGCCGGCATGACGTTCCTTCAGATTGGCGGAAGCGCCCGCGCTGAGGGGATGGGAGGCGCCTTCAACGGGATCAAAGGGGATCCGTCGGCGATCTTCTACAATCCGGCAGGGATGGCGTCGCTCGGGAAGGCCGGTGTGTACGCGAATCAGACGAACTGGCTGGCCGAGATGAAGGTGACGCATTTCGTCGGCGCGGGGAGAGTCGGGCCGGCGATTGTGGGCGCCACGTTTGTCAACATGGATTACGGCGACATCGCGGGTGCGCAGATCGTCTCCAGCACGGTTGACCCGCGCGGATACCAGAGCACGGGAAACCTTTCCCCGGAAACGTGGTCGGCGGGTGTGTTTGGAGCCATCCAGATGACGGACCGGTTCAGCACCGGTGTGCACGTGAAGTACTGCGTGCAGGACTTCAGCCCCAGCAGGATCTACTCGTTCTCCACGAGAGATTACCTTGCCACGGAAAACCGGAACCGCGTCGGAACGTTCGCGGTTGACCTGGGCACGCAGTACGTGACGGGGCTGCGGAACATCGCGCTGAACATGTCGCTCCAGAACTTCGCCCAGCCACAGAAGTACGTGGAAGTCAAGTTCGACCTCCCGGTTACCTATCGCGTCGGC
>JAKPPK010000126.1 GCA_029547385.1 Candidatus Latescibacterota bacterium | reverse complement strand
ATCGAAGATGGAGCTGATCGGCCCCACGAACATCATGAACCGCTTGACATTCGAGATATTCCATTTGAGAGGTTTGGCGAGCAGTTCCTCGTCCACATTGTCGGCAGGGATACCGGTCTGCGAGAAGTCGTACAGCAGGTTGTTCGTGAGAATCTGCACCGGTTGCATCGGCAGGAACGGCAACAGGTAACTCGCCCCGAGCACGCTGAACATGTTGCCAAAGTTGGAGCTGGCGCCCATTCGGATGTATTTGACAATGTTGGCGAAAACCCGCCGCCCCTCCATGATGCCCTCTTCCAGCACGAGAAGGCTCTTCTCGAGCAGCACGATATCCGCAGATTCCTTGGCCACGTCCACCGCGGAATCTACCGAAATGCCGACGTCTGCCGCCTTCAGGGCCGGCGCATCATTGATACCATCTCCCATGAAACCGACAACGTTCCCGTTCTTCCGCAGCTCCTTCACGATCTGCTCTTTCTGCGCCGGAGACAACTTGACGAAGACGTTGTTGTTCTGCACGGTCTCCAGAAAATCAACGGGCGAAAGCTGCGAAAGCTCTGTGCCGGTGACGATTCTGTCAACTTCCAGCTCCACGTTGCGGCAGACCTTTTCGGTGACAAGACCGTTGTCGCCGGTCAGAACTTTCACCTTGACACCCGCCTTTTTCAACAGCTCAATCGCCTCAGTCGCTGAGGGCTTCGGCGGGTCGAAGAACGCAATATACCCGAGCAGGATGAGATCGCTTTCATCCGCTACCGTGAATACCGTCTTCGTGCGCGGGAATTCGCGGTAGGCGATGCCGAGGACCCGGAATCCATCGCGGTTGAGCCGTTCCACCTCCTCGAAGAGATCCGTACGGATCATGTCGATCAGCGGGTAGACTTCTTCGTCTATCTGATAGCTGCCGCAGCACGCGTAGATCTCCTCCACCGCGCCCTTGCAGATCAGAACGTGGTCCCCTTCGTAATCCACCACAACGGACATGCGCCGGCGCTGGAAATCGAAGGGCAGTTCGTCCACCAGCCGGCACTTCAGGTCAGCGTCCAGATCCGCGGAGTCAATCACCGCGCGATCTATCAGGTTGCGAAGTCCCGTCTGGAAGTAGCTGTTGAGATACGCGTAGTTCAGGACGTCTTCCGTCGTTTTTCCGAGAACATCCACGTGGCGCTCAAGAACCACCCGATCCTGCGTCAGGGTTCCGGTTTTGTCCGTGCAGAGAATGTCAATGGCGCCGAAATTCTGAATTGCCGGGAGCCTCTTTACGATGACCTTCTTCTTCGCCATCGTGAGTGCGCCTTTGGCCAGATTCACGGTGACAATCATCGGCAGCATTTCCGGGGTGAGCCCGACGGCGACGGAAAGGCCAAAGAGCAGCGCCTCAATCCAGTTGCCTTTGGTCAGACCGACGATGAAAAACACCACGCACACCATCACCACCATGAACCGGATCATCAGCCAGGTGAACGAGCGCACGCCCCGGTCGAAACTCGTTTCTTCGCTCCGCTCGGAGAGCCGCGCGGAAATCGCCCCGAACAACGTCCGTGAGCCCGTGTTGACCACCAGTCCCCGTGCCGTGCCGCTGGTGACGGAGGTGCCAAGAAAACAGGCGTTCGGCATCTCCAACGCCGATTGAACCGACGAGCCCGCGCTTGCAACCGTCTTCTCAACGGCCATGGACTCGCCGGTCAGACTCGACTCGCTGACGAAGAAGTCTTTGGCAACTATCAGTCGGAGATCAGCGGGAACAATGGTGCCGGCATGCAGGAGGACCACGTCGCCAGCAACGATTTCCGAGCTCTTGATTTCCTTCTCCAGGCCGTCCCTCAGCACAAAAGTGCGGGATTGCACGCGCTTCCCAAGCGATTCCACTGCTCGGCTGGACCGCTGATCCAGTGCGTAGGATAACCCGACGCTGAGGAAAACCATGGCGCTTACGATGATGGTGGACTTCGTTTCCCCGATGAGAGCGGAAACGGAGGCGATCACGAGAAGTTGTATGACCAGCGGGCTTTTCAGGCGGTTGAAGATATCCACCCACAGACCGGGGCGATGGCGGTCCGGCAGTTCGTTGGCGCCGAACTCCTCCAGGCGGTGTTCCGCCTGTTCCGAGCTCAGCCCGCGGGGCGATGTGTCGAGTTCGGCGAAGGCGTCCCGAAGGGGTTTCGTGCAGAATGCGACCAGCCGTCTCTCGTTTTCGTTCGACGTACCGCGGTCAGTCGTCTGGACCGGGGCTACCCTGGCAAACCGCGCAAAGATCCCCCGTCTCATGCCGCACTCCTCCATGTGTGAAGGCGTCGGGAGGGGTCGGACACAAGGAATGCGGGAAATCTGCGGCGAAACGACAGCGCCGCATCAACGCGAACTACCCTGCAGTTCTGCAGGGATGGTGCAGTTCGGTGAGGTAGGAAGGACTTGTAGGAAGAGAGATTGAACGGATGATATGCCATAGTTCGCCTCTTTTTGACCGCACAGGGGCACCAGCGGTCAGAGGCGAACACCGTTTCACGTCATCAGAGGAGAAATGGGTACGCCACCGCTGCCGCCCACGCCCGCAAAGGAGGAACGTCGGCCTGTTGTTCCTCGATCGCGGCGGATTGAATGATACTCGGGCTACTATTGCCGTCCGGGCTGCTCATATACTCCTCACGACAAGGAGAAATCTCCTGGAGCACCGGGCTCCAGCGCGAATTACTTCTGAAAATAGCTCGCTACCCCGTTGCGCCGCAAGCGTCGCTGGTGCGCTTCCCCGGAGCGGTGGACGGCCACCACGCACACAATGACGCGCGCAGACGGTGGTTGAGCTTACGCGGCCAAAGCGCGATGCTTGAGTGTGCATCGTTCTTCACGCGCAAGGCT
>JAKPPK010000124.1 GCA_029547385.1 Candidatus Latescibacterota bacterium | reverse complement strand
TGTACCGCGCTACCGCGGAAGCAGTCAAGGGGTTGCTTGTCCGGCGGGCCATGCAGGGCACCGGGCAGGTTGTTTCTGCCGTGCCAGGAGGGGGACAGGCTCCGGCCCCACGGTTTACATAACACTGATAATCAAGTATGCGCTTCACGCCGGGACGCGGAGAGGGGAAGTCACGGGCTTCACACGGTGCGGCAGGTATTCGGCAAGGCCACAGAGGAGGACGATCACGGCGACCGCAAGCCGCGATCGCACTGATGTCGTTGTATCCCACCGTATCGAATGTTAAGCCAGAACGGGGTGATTGTCAGGCGAGATGCTTCTTTTTGAGGCAGAATACGGATAGTACCCCATAGCCACGGATAAAATGCCAGACGTGGCGCGAGTCCTTCCGGAGTCGCGCCACGTCGTGGTTGGCGTCCCGGGTTTATCGCGGGCGTGTTCTTCTCACCATCCGTCGGTCGGATAGCGGATCAGGCTCTGGCTGACGAATCGGCCCGCTTCGGAGCAGAGGAAGGCAGCCAGCTCGGCGGCGTCGTGCGCAACCGGCTTTGGGCGTTTTTCCCATGCGTCGTCCGTGTGCTCGATGGCGGCGAGTGCCTCGTTCAATGTCATGTGACCGACGGGGCCGGGTTCGATAATGTTGACGGTGATTCCGTTTTCGAATTCGTCATGACCGACTGCGAGGCTGAGCCAGGTGCGGGCCGTTTTCCCGATCGTGTAGTCCGCGGCCGTCGCTTCGAGGGTTTTCCGCGTCATGGCGCCGTTCATGCTGAATACGATGATGCGTCCGAATTTCCGCGCGCGCATTCCGGGAATCACGTGTTTGAACGCGAGAAACATCGCGTCAACCTCGGCCGCCATAACATCGCGCCAGAAATCAATGGTGACGGACTCGAGCGGCTGAGGTTTCCACTTGCCGCCTGCTGCAAGGACAAGGATATCGATTGCGCCGAAGGCTTTTTTTGCCGCGTCAACCATGCGGATGGTGTCCTCTTCGCTTCGGGTGTCACCGGGCGCGATGATTGCCTGTCCTCCGAGGCGGCGAATGTGGGAGGCCACTTCCTCCGCGCGGGCCTGAGCATCCGCGCCACCGTCGTGGGTGGAGAAATCCCGGTGAGTGCCGTAGTTCAGGACGATGTTGGCGCCTTCGGCCGCGAGTCGGAGGGCGATGCTGCGACCCATTCCGGTGCTGGTGCTTCCCGTGATGAGTGCGGTTCTGCCTTTGAGCGTTTTTTCTGCCATGGAAGTTCCTCCTGTGTGTGTGCCCTCCATAAGATCGTTCGCGGGAGTGCGCGAAAAAAGGCGTTTGTTTGAAAACGGAGGCTCGACGCAGTGCCGCGGTCTTGTTATTTTCTCAGATTCGGAATCGGGATGCATCGATCTCACCGCTGTTTTGCCACGTTAATCCTCGGATCAACCATGACTCGTATCAGACTGCCGTTTCTCCGTGGGACTGCGTACGGCGTCCGCGGGGCAGCAAAGATCACGTTTTTCGTTGCGTGTCTCCTGGGCGCTGTCTCAACTGCCGGCGCGCAGTACCGTCGCGACCCAAGCGCAGTGGAGCTCGGAGAGATCGGTTCGCGGCACGCCGCGCAGATCGATTCCGCGCGCTTCGTGCGTTCGTGGGAGCTGCTCTCGCGTTATCCGACGCGGGAGATCGGCACGGCGGGGAACGAAGCCGCGACGGACTACATTGCCGCCACGTTTGATAGCATTGGCATGCAACACGTGACCCGACAGCGGGTTACGGTTGCGGATGCGCGGCAGCAATATGCGTATGCAGTTCTTCCGCTTGAGGACGGCACCTTCGATACGATTCCACTGCGCTGTTACGCGCCGAATTTCGCCCACACGAACACCATTCCACCCGGAGGATTGAAAGGCCACCTCGTGTACAGCCGGACCGGGGAGGCGCGGGAGTACAATGGCCACGAGATGGAAGGAAGTGTTCTTCTCGCCGAGATGACGGTGGAAGAACGCTGGAGGCTTGCGAGCACGCTTGGAAGCAAAGCGGCCATTTTCATTGAAGCACCCAAGGTAACCATATCAGCGCAGTTCTACACCTCCGTGAACTTCCCTCGTTTCTGGGTAAACCGGCAGGACGGGGATTCGTTGCGGGCGTGGGCGGCAGCGCACCCCAACACGGAGATCACGATACACGCGAAACAGCCGTGGCGTATGCTGACCGGTAACAGCGTGACGGGGTTTCTGCCGGGCTCTGACCCGGTTCTTTCGCGGGAAGTCGTGATTATCACCGCGCCGTTTGACGCAGGATCGAATGTTCCGGGTCTGGCCCCTGGCGCCGAGGCGGCGTTCAGCAGCGCGGCACAGCTTGAGCTTGCGCGGATTTTCGGGAAGGAGCGGCCACCACGGTCGCTCTATTTTGCGGCGCTCAATGGCCAACGAAGCGGTGTGATGGAGGGGGGACGCGTTTTCGTTCAGGCGTTGAAGCAATCGTACCCGGGGGCGCTGCGGCAGAATCTGGAGAGACTGCGTGCCGATCTCAGACTGATCAGCGACCGTAAGCTCTCCGGCCGGCTTCCTGCTCATCGCGAGCGCGCACTGGCGCTTGAGCGGCGGCTGGGAGACGTGGTCGGGAACGAACTGGCAACGGCGCAACGCTACTGGGATGACCTTCAGAACGCCCGGACGGAGTATCTGAAGGGCGGCGCGGTTGCCGAAAAACGTACGGGCGGAGCTCTCTATTATGCCCGGCGGGTGCGTGTCGGAGCCATGGAGGAGGCGGCTGAGAGGTTCAAACCGGCCTTCAAGCGGGCGCTGGACGCGTGTGAGCCGCTTATCGCGGACTACGGCCGCCTTCTCGAGGATTTCGTCGGGGAGCTGGAGAATGACCGGGCGCGCCTCAAACCGATCGTGGATGCAGATGAGGGAAAGATCCGAACGTCCGTTGCCGGCAGGCTTGCCGCGGCGCGGATGACGGATATTTCGAAGGCGCTGCAGAAGTTCACCCGGATGAGCCCGGATGACCACACCACGCGATTGGAACGGCTTCGCAGCGATCTCGCGCTTATTGAACCCATCCTCGGCCGTTACCCGGCACTCCTTATCGACCTGTCGCTTACGAGTAATTCGAACAACATCGGCCTCTTCCACAAGGGGTACTTCTACAACCAGCAGCCGGATCTGGAACTTCAGCGCGATTACGGGCCGCTTGGAAAGCGGTTCATGGGGTATGCCACGAACCTCGTCGTGGTAAACGATCTGAACGGGTTGTGGTCGCGTTCGGATGAGCAGATTCGGGCGCTGATCCTGGCGAAGATTGCCGAAATCAGCGCGAAGGCGGAGACCTACCG
>JAKPPK010000121.1 GCA_029547385.1 Candidatus Latescibacterota bacterium | reverse complement strand
GTTCATCTTCGGACTCGGAACTGCAATTCCGGTGGCGGCGTTCGCGGTGGTTATCGGCGCGGGCGCTTACTCACTTTCCAAACTTTTCGCCGCTGTCACCGCGGTGGAGTTGTGGGCAAGGTGGGTAACCGGGGTGGTTTTCGTCGGGATCGGAATCTACTTCACACTGGTGTACACGCTGGAGTTGTACTGAATTCCGGCACCGGAACACACCGGTTCCGGTCCCCCTGCCCAGTTGCCTTTCAGGCTTCGCAAGTCTACCCTTTTTCAGTCTGTTACTTTGTTTCGTGTACCGCGACGACGAAGGATATTACATGCCCGACGCGTTCATACAATCCCCCGACCCTGTTCCGTTCGAGCGCCTTTCCAACTGGCAATACCATCCTGGCGACATGCTCCCGGAAGAAGTATGGAGCACACATGATAGCTGGCACGAAGGCGGCCGCACCCTCATCTGGGATGACGACGTGCGTATCGTGTGGTTCCGCGAGGAGTGGACGGTTCCACGCGCATGGGCGGGCAGGGCGCTTGTCCTTTCCATCGAAGTCAGGAACACCTTTTCGTTGTACGTGGACGAGCAGGCAGTTACTGCTCCGCATCTGCTCAGCCGCAGCGCAGGTCCGAACAGAACATTCCGCCTCGCAATAAGGGGAGACCGCGTTCGCCGGCCCGGAATGATCATGCGAGCGGAAATCCACTCCTTCCCGCCCGAGTACGCCGCGTGGCTGGATGCGAAAGGGGCGTTACGGGCTATGGCGCCCGGGCGCGGCCTTCTGCTGGAAGGCTGGCGCGTTCACCGTGAGGAACCGGGAACCGATTTCGCCGATCCGCTCCTGGACCATTCATCCTGGCAAGCTCGAAAACTCGGTGAGCAATGGCGCGAGCGCGATAGCTGCTATTGGTACCGAATGACCGTTGAGGTACCGGAACAGATCGAGAGCTTCCCCGTAGAAGGATCCCGGCTGCACCTCTCCGCATCGTTCAATCATTCGGGCAGCATCTGGGTGGATGGCGAGAAAAAGGCCGAATACGCAAGAAACTTCGGCAATGCCGTAGTCACGAACCATGCGAAAGTCGGCTCACGCCACGTGGTTGCGTTGCGCGTGCCAACGCCATGGACCGGGTGGGTACGGGATACCTATCTCGCCCCGGAAGGTCTTCTTGCCGCCCGCAAGGCGTACGACAGCCTTTCCGGAATGGTGACCTTCTGGGATCGTTTCTTCCAGGATCGTCCGGAGCCTCAGCTGATCACGGCGGTGTGCGTTGTTCTGACGGACCTGGCAGAAAAAAGAGTTTCGGGACCGGCGCTTACTACCGCTCTCACCGAAGCGTCGGACGAATTGGACCGTCTGGTAAAGACGTACTCGGACGACGCGCCGTTCCTTGCGCTGCCCTATCTTCAGTTGCCCTCGCCGGGAGGCATCATAGTTCGCGCAGAGTCGCCTGTGGCGCGGCCGGCATACCTTGCGCTGCGCGATTGCGACGGGGAAACAATCCTGATCCCGGACGAAGGGTCCACCCGGTTCCACCGGTTTGTGGTACACGGCCTCCAGCCCGATACGCCGTATTCCTACACTGTCGGAGCCGGCAATGTAACAACTGAAATCAATCACTTCAGGACCGCGCCGCTGACACCGCGCCCGATTACCGTTTTCATGTGGGGGGACAGCCACTACGGGCCCAGCGTGCTGGAAGGATTGGCCGAGCGCATCGAAGAAGTGCAACCTGATTTGCTGATCACCGCCGGCGATATGGTGGGTGATGGCGTGAACGAGAACGAGTGGAGGGATTACGTCTTCCACCCGCTACGCCACGTTGCAGCGAAATATCCATTGCATTTCCCTGTCGGCAACCACGATCATGGCAGTTGGCGACATCGCGGGCACGGCGACAACCCTTTTCTGAACGAGCGGTGGGAGCCATCGGGAACTGGCTGGGGCAACACACCCTACGGATACAGCTTCGACTATGCGGGCGTGCATTTCGTCTTTGTGGACCCCCTGTATGGCTGCACGGGAAACGAAACCTTCGCGGACCTCAACAAAGGAACCGCCCAGTATGAATGGCTCGAGCGGGATTTGAGCGCTTCGCGCGGCGCACAGTGGACAATACTGCTAGTACACGAACCTCCCTTCTGCGAAACATGGGAAGGCGGGTACTACGACGGTCAACCCGAGCTCCGTGAGCATCTCGTCCCGCTCATGGAGAAACACGGGGTGGACCTCTGTGTTTCCGGCCATGCGCATACCTACGAACGCGGAATCCCGCACCCGCCTTTCGACCCGGCAAATGGCGAGGGAAACACGGTCGCGTACCTGATCACCGGGGGCGGTGGTTCCCTCCTCGACAATCGGAAGTACCGCGAGTGGCCACAGATTGACATCCCGCCTCACCGGGTCGAACAGACGGAAAACTTCCTGAAAAACGACATCGGTGAATACTACCGGTACCATTACTGCGTGTTGCGCATAGAACCGCAGCGACTGGAATGCACGGCGTACTGGATTCGGCTTGATGGCTCAGTGGTTGACACGCTGGACTGGTTCGTGCTGAGGAAGGGTATTCCCGCGAGGAGTTGACCGAGCGTTCGGGTCCCAGGACCGGGATCTGTCACCGGAAGGGTTGTGGACGTCTGTCGGTGTTACTATTTTCAAATTCGTCACACGATTCTGACAAATGCTGACGATCTCGGGAGGAACCCATGTCTCAACACGCTCCGGTCCCCTCTAAGGGCGCCGCAATCATTCTGCTTTTCCTGAGCGGCTTCTGTGCGCGAATGGCAGCGGCCGACACGACATACGTCATGGATCCGCTCGTAGTCACTGCCACCCGTGTGGAAACCGAACGACGCAACTTGCCGGGCAGCGTCACCGTCATCCAACGGGCGGATCTTCTGGCGACCGGAGCCACCGGCGTTCTTGACGGCATCGCCGCCAGCACCCCGGGAGTTTTCGTCACCCAGCGGGGTCCGGCCGGTTTCGGACTCGGATCAGGGGCGGCAGGCAAGCTTACAATTCGTGGAATTGGTGGCAACCCTAACAGCCAGGTACTGGTTCTGGTGGACGGGCGGCCTGATTTCACCGGCCTCTTCGGGCATCCCCTACCCGACGCGTACGCGTTGAGCGAAGTCAGCCGCGTGGAAGTAGTGCGCGGACCGTCGTCAGCAGTGTACGGCACGAACGCCATGGGCGGGGTCATCAATATCATCACGCAACGGAAACGCACTGTGGGCAACTCGCTTGCACTGCGCGCGGCAGCGGGTCCCTGGAACACGTATGACGGCGAGATCACCGCGCTGGGCAAGTTCGCCAGCGGGTTGGATTACCGTGTCACCAGCGGCTACACCACCACGGATGGACACAGAAAGAAGGCCGATTTTGAGCGCGCACATTTCGGCGCTGCGCTCGGTTACAGCAGTGGACCGTGGGATGTTCGAGGGCAGCTTACGACGACGCCCTTCGAAACGCACGACCCGGGGCCAGTTTCCCCGGCGATCACCAATGACCGATGGATTGACGTGACACGCAGCAGTGCTTCCGTCACGGGTACCTATCGAAGAGACGCCTTATCCTCCACGTTGATGGTGCACCGCAGTTGGGGAACGCACAAGTTCTATGACGGCTGGCACAGCAACGACTATATCAATGGAGTAATAGCGCAGAGCAGCTACTCATTCGTGCACGGGCTCGTCGTGACGGCGGGTGCGGACGCGAAGCAGTACGGCGGCGACGCGGTGAACGACACAACAGGTTACGACTATGGCACACACCGCGTGACCGAAATAGCTCCATTCGCTACGATTCAGGCACCGATTGGCAATCTTGCCAACCTTACTGCCTCCGCACGCGCACAGCACCACGATCGGTACGGCTGGTTCCTCGCCCCGGAGGCCGGCGCCGCGTTCCATGTTCTGCCACGGCTCACAGTTCGAACGAACGTGTCCCGGGGCTTCCGGAGTCCGGACTTGAGAGCGCTGTTCCTGTTCCCCGCTTCGCGTGACACGTTGAAACCGGAGAAGACGTTCAATACGGAAGCAGGTGTCAGCTGGCGCGCCACCGACTGGCTGACTTCCGATATCACGGTGTTTCGCACCAAAGCGAGCGCGATCATCGAAAACGCCCCCGCGCCACCGTTTCCTCCACCATTCGTGAACCGCGGTGAATTCAGTTCGAGGGGCGTGGAATTCGAGACGCGATGGTGGATATCGCGCATCCATGGTCGTCTTTCGGCCTCGTTGCAGGATCTTGGCAATCAGACGGCGGGGAGTGCGGAAACGGTTGTGGGGGGTACGGTCGTGCTACCGGCCGCACAGGGGAGAATGGCTCTGGATTGCCAGTGGGTGCACAACCTGTACGGTGCCGACCGTCACCAGCAGAAACTCAACGATTACACCGTTCTCAACGCAACGCTGGCGTACCCGGTCTGGCGAGGGATTGAAGCCCAGATAGTGATGCGCAACCTTCTGGACACGAAGTACGAAACCATGCCGGGGTATCCGATGCCCGGCTTCCATGCACTTGTGGGCGTGAACGCGCAGATCGGCTCCGCAGAATGAACCGTTCCGTAGCCACAATCACGCGCACAGGGCTCGTCGTTGCACTTGGTCTTGGCTTTCCCTGGGCGATTCACATGGCAGGCGCGGGCCAGATCGGCAAGTTCTTGCTGCCCATGTTCCTGCCGATTGTGGGGGGAGCGTTCTTTCTCCCCTTCGGCGCGGCGGTGTTCGCCGGTGCCGCCACGCCTTTCCTATCTTCGATTCTCACCGGTATGCCACCCCTCGCGCCGCCCATCGGACCGATCATGATGGTCGAACTTGCCGCCATGGCGGGGATGGTAGTTCTGGTGTATCAAAAACTGCGGGCCAACGTATGGGTAACCATCGCCTCCGCTGTTATTGTTGATCGCCTCATTCTGGCCTTTCTTGCCGCCGGGCTCGGGAAGATGCTCAAGTTGCCACCCGCGATGATAACCTGGGCTACTCTGGTGGTGGGTATTCCCGGAATGGTCCTTCTCTTCGTCGTCCTGCCACCAGTGGTGGCGCGTCTCAAAGCATACTCCATCCGGGAGCAGACGTGAACCCAGCCCGTACAGGCTTTTTTGACGAAATCGCCCCCCAGTGGGACGAGAAGAGCGGCCCTGAGGCTATCGAACGTGTCCGGGCATGGTGCGCGAACTTGCCCCTGCCCTCGGATGGCGTTGTTGTGGATCTCGGGTGCGGGACAGGGATCTCGTCGCAGGCAATCGTTGAGGGGACGAACCGACGCGTAGTTGCGGTCGACCTCTCGCTCGAGATGCTCCGGAACGGGCGGTCAAAACGGGATGCAGATTCGATTTGCTGGGTATGCAGCAACGCGATGGAATTGCCTCTGGCAGATTCAGTTGCAGACGGGGTGCTCGCGCTGCACGTGTTGCCTCACCTGGAACGCCGAGCCGTCGCGTTTTCCGAGTGGCGGCGTGTGTTGAAGCCCGGCGGATCCCTCTTCATTACGCACCTGATGTCCCGGGCCCGCGTGAACGAGATCCACCGATCCGGGCCCGAAGCCATACGCGACGACATCCTTCCCCCCGTGCGGGAGCTGGCTGGGGAGCTGGTCTTTCACGGGTTCTGCGTCCTCGAAACGGAGGACTCGCACGAACGGTACCTGCTTCACTGCGCACGGCTCTGAAGAGCGGTCGAGAGCCTCCCGCGGACCGGTTGCGCGGCGCTCAGGCCCGGGAAACGTCGTTCCCGTATTTCGACTTCGCCTCAGCATCCGAAATGTCAGCCTCTGTTTCGAACCGCCAGATTCGAATGCCTCCCGATAGGTTTCTCACCGAGTACCCATTTTGCGCAAGGATTCGACTCGCAAGGTAGCCCCGGAGGCCCACCCGGCAGTACACGACCACCGGCCTGGTTTTGTCAATTTCGCCAAGGCGTTTTCGGAGTTCGTCAACCGGAATGAGGCGCGCCCCGCGAATGTGTTTCTCTCGAAATTCGGCGGGAGTGCGCACGTCAACGAGCTGAACCTCCGGCGATTGGCCGAGAAGGGCGTGCAAATCCGTACTGGAAATCGGGCTCACGGCATCCGATAGTTGGTTCTGTGAAACGAACCCCGCGATATTCACCGGATCCCGCGCAGAGCCGAAGGGTGGCGAGTACGCGAGATCCAGTTCCGTCAGGTCGGCAACTCTCATGTTCGCCGTAAGGGCAGTGGCGAACACATCGATGCGCTTGTCCACCCCTTCGTTGCCGATCACTTGCGCGCCAAGCAGACGCCCTGTCTGTCTCTCGTAGACGGTCTTTATCGTGAGGAGCTCCGCCCAGGGGTAATACCCGGCGTGCTGGTTGGCATGTATTACAGAGCTTTCCACATCGTAACCCGCAGTGCGGGCGGACCTTTCGTTCAATCCTGTCACCGCCGCCACGATCTCGTTGAACCGCACGATTGACGTTCCGAGAACCGGCGGGGCTTCCATTGTTCCGCCCACTGCGTTGGCCCCGGCTACCCGCCCCTGCTTGCTCGCCGGACCGGCGAGCGCGACCCAGCAGGGTTTTCCTGTGACGCGGTGCACA
The DNA here is from genome assembly GCA_029547385.1 of Candidatus Latescibacterota bacterium. Lineage (GTDB taxonomy): Bacteria > Latescibacterota > MWCZ01 > MWCZ01 > MWCZ01 > MWCZ01. The sequence goes on along the minus strand of JAKPPK010000121.1, from coordinate 6,469 downwards.
CTCTCAACTGCGTCTCCCGCCGCCCAGATGTGCGGATCGCTCGTCTGCATGCGGGAATCCACCGCGATCGCGCCACTCACCCCGAGCTGCAATCCCGCGTCGCGCGCGAGCTTCGTATCCGGGCGAACTCCTATGGACATGATAACCATGTCGGTGTGAATGACGGCTCCACTCTCGAGTTCCACTTCGACGACTCTGTCGTCGTTTCCCCGGAAGGAGCGCACGCCGTCGCCAAGATGAAGATCGACCCCCTCAGCGCGGATATGGTCAGCAACCATGAACGCCATGTCCTCATCCAGAGGAGGAAGCACCTGGTTCAGCTTTTCCACGAGGGTAACCTGAAGCCCCCTTCGGTGCAGAGCTTCGACCATCTCCACACCGATATACCCCGCTCCCACGACGGTGGCGGCCTGCGGATGCATGCGCTCGATGTACTCGTGCGCGGCATCCATGTCGGGGATAGTCCGCATCGTGAACACGTTCGACGCATTGACCATCGGAATCGGCGGGATTATCGCGCTTGCGCCGGGTGTCAGGACGAGGGAATCATAACGCTCAGTGCGTGACGTGCCTGCCTGCAGGTCGCGAACCTCGATCGTTTTCTCCCGGGGGTTGATGCGCGTTACCTCATGGGCAAGTCGCACATCAATTTCGTGCCGTATTCTGAACTGCTCCGGCGTCACGACCAGAAGGTTCTCGCGCTCCACGATTTCGCGCGCGACATAGTATGGCAGCCCGCAGTTCGCAAACGAAACGTAATCGCCCCGCTCAAACATTACGATTTCAGCGGTTTCGTCTGTGCGGCGCGCTTTCGTCGCCGCGCTCGCACCCGCGGCAACTCCACCAATGATCAATACGCGGCGTTTCATGTGCTTCTCCAGAGATGAGCCGCGGCGGTGAGGCGAGGAATCCTCACTGCCGCGACTCGGATTCGGGCGGGAATCAACGGGCGACGATAATGTGACCGGGCACCTTCGCAAGGCTGTCCTCAACGAACCTGCGCATATGCCCGAGAGGCCCCGCACCCATCATGGCGTGTATAGGGCGCCCTTTGTGAAACACGGCGAGCGTCGGGATGCTACGTATCCCGTACTGCGCGGAGATGACAGGATTCGCGTCCGTGTCGAGCTTGACGAATTTTACCTTGCCCGCGTATTCGGTCGCAAGTTGCTCCACGACCGGCGCCACCATGCGGCAGGGACCGCACCACGGTGCCCAGAAATCAACGAATACCGGAAGATCAGCTTCCATCACCTCGGCCTGCCAGGTCTGGTCGGTTACTTCCAGTGGGTGTACTGCTTCTTGAACCTGATTTTCGTGTGCCATTGTTGCCTCCAGAGTTGGATTGTGATTTCTGACGTGATCATTTGCAACTCTGGTGCCAACGGCTACGGATGACTGGCAATGCTTCCTCAAGCATCTTTAATATTTGACACTTGAATGACATGAGATTCGTTCGCTTCAAGGCTCGCGAACGCGCGTCTGGTGTTTCACGAAACATCCTGATGAAACAATATGCGCCTGGTGAAACATATTGCAACACTTCCGTTGTGGATCAGCGGCCCGACGTATTCCTTGGCGAACGAGGCCGCCATGACGTACACTTGTACTTGAGCCGGCGGCTGTTCTTAGCAACGCCGGTATTTCTGTGTCTTGAACGCAACCAACGGCACCCAAGGAGTGTTTCATGAGTCGCGTGTTGAACGTCGCGGTGGTCGGTGCAACAGGCGTTGCCGGCCAGCAGGCACTTGTTTCGCTCGATAACCACCCATGGTTCAAAGTGGTCGCGCTTGCGGCGTCGCACCGGAGCGCCGGAAAGACATACAGGGAAGCCATCACCACTGCGTCCGGTCAGCTCCGCTGGGCATGCCAGGAACCGGTTCCGGCGTGGGCGGATGATCTGCTCGTGCAGAACGCCGAGGAGTTGTCGCTGGATGGCATCGACATCGTGTTCAACGCGACGGACGGGGACTCTGCGAAAATTCTGGAACCGCGCTACGCGAAGACGACGCCTGTCGTCAGCACGACAAGCGCGTTCCGATACGAGGATGATGTGCCGATTTTCATACCCGGGGTGAATCTGGACCACGCGCCGCTGATCCGCGTGCAGCAGAAAAACCGTGGGTGGAAGGGATTTGTCACCCCAATCCCGAACTGCACAACTACCGGCCTTGCGATGTCCCTCGCGCCATTGCACCGCACATTCGGGGTATCAGGCGTGGTGATGACTTCGTTGCAGGCAATATCGGGCGCGGGGCGGAGCCCTGGAGTGCTCTCACTTGATATCCTCGATAACGTGATCCCGTACATCCCGAAGGAGGAAGAGAAGGTCGAACGCGAAACCCAGAAAATCCTTGGCACGCTGGATGACTCCGTCATCCGGGCGGCAGATTTTCCCGTTTCGGCCACGTGCATGCGTGTTAACGTTCGTGACGGGCACACAGAAGCGGCGTACGTCGGACTCAAGAAACGCGCCTCGGTGGATGAGGTTGCCGATGCCATGCGTGCATTCGGGAAGGACCTGGTGGCACTGAATCTGCCGTCGGGGCCCAGGCAGCCGATCACGGTGGTGAGTGACCCGTATCATCCGCAACCGCGTGCGGATCGCGATCTTGATGGCGGCATGACGACAGTGGTAGGCCGCATCCGCGAGGATCGCCTGCTCCCGAACGGTATCAAGTACGTGCTCCTGAGCCACAACACAAAGATGGGAGCTGCCAAAGGGGCAACGCTGGTGGCGGAATATCTTTACAAGGCCGGGTATCTCTCGTAGGGAACCACCCGGGAAACGATTCGACGAAGGGGCGCCGGTTGCGGCGCCCCTTCGTCATTCTGAGCGAACCGAGGAATCTCCTGCGAACAAAAAAGGGGAGAGTGTCACCTCTCTCCCCTCCGACTTATCGCTGCGCACGTCCCGAATCAGGCTTTGGAACCAGGGTTCTCCTTGAACCACGCGGCGACCTTTTTGATGCCTTTCGCCAAGTCCATCGCGTCGCTTTCGGTGATTCCCTCGTTCCAACTCATGATCAATACGTGGGAAAGGAACCAGATCGTATTGGGAGCATCGTCGTCCGAATAGCGGATGCCCGGCCGCGCCTGCGGCAGCGTCCACGGGATGCCGCTGGTACCGTACGTTTTCCGCTCCTGGATCACCGGGTAGTCAAACATCGGGTTCGGGATGTACCCGCACCCGAAGGGTATGCCTTCAGCCTGCAACGCGGAGGCGAACTCCCTCGGAGAAATGCCGAACACTCCTTCATCGATGGTGAAGGAGTAGATCCACCACGAATGCACTACCCCGTCGTACCGGAACGGGCGGATGATCCCGGGTACGCCTGCCAGTTGGCTATCAAGCAGCTCCGCGGTTGTCCTGCGCCGCTGCAGAATGGTCTCCAGTTTGCCGAGTTGCGCCAACCCGACCGCGCCCTGGAGTTCCGTCATACGGTAGTTCATCCCGAGGAATGCGTGACCGCGTCCGGAATTCCGCGGCCATGCCTTGTCGCCGAACAACCGGGCGCGTTCCGCCAGGGCAGGATCGTTGGTGATCGTCATGCCGCCATCCCCGGTCGTCATCTGCTTTGATTGTTGAAAACTGAAGCAGCCAAGGTCTCCCATCGTTCCGATTCTGCGGCCCTTGTATTCTGCCCAGTGTGCCTGAGAAGCGTCTTCAATCACACGCAGGCCCCGCTTCGCCGCAAGGTCAAGTATCGGGTCCATGTCGCAAGGCTGGCCGAACAGATGAATCGGCATTATCGCCCTGGTTCGGGGCGAAATCACCTTCTCGATTGTGTCGGCGGTGATGTTGCCCGTGCGCGGGTCGACGTCGGCGAACATGGGGATGAGGTTCTGCATGAGGATACCGATGAGAGACCCCATGTCCGTGATTGTCGTCGTAATTATCTCATCGCCGGGTTCCAGATCCAGCGCGGCCACCGCGAGGTGAAGCGCGGAGGTGCCCGACGTTGAAGCGACTGCGTACTGAACCCCGTACATTTCGGCGAACTTTTTCTCGAATTCAGCGACTTTGGTTCCGTTGTTCTTGTTCAATCTGCCGGAATCAAGGACTTCGAGAACGAGACGCTTTTCCTCCTCCCCGATCATCCTTCCGGATGCATCCCCGACAGTCGGAAAGCCCTTCGTCCGTACCTTTTCTCCCCCGTGTATCGCGAGTTTTTCAGCCATGGTACACCTTTCTCCAACGGTTCAAAAGGAGCGTTGCGTCAGCATGTCCCTGAAGCGAATTTAGCCGGCGATGAGGTCAGACTCAACGTGCCCGGCTTGCCCCCTTTCCCGCGGATGGCGTACTTGATGACATTCGAGGTTGTGCTTCCAGACGCTGCATAGAACCCGTCAGAGGAGATTTCCATGAACCCTGCCGTAACCGCCCTTGCCGACCCTGTGCGCGCAAAACAAGTGCTCTCAGGGCGTGTAATTACCGACCCGGTGGATGGGCGGGAGAAATTCTGGATCACCAACATGAACGAACAGAGCGGCGGAGAACTGATATCGGTGGATTTCGACAGGGACACCGCCGAGGTGTTCGGGTGGCCGGCAGGTCATGGATCATGGTGTGTTCTGCCGCTGCCAAAGGATCGTCTCGCCATCAGCACGTATTACGACGGCAAGTTCCTCCTGTTCGACATGGTCAAGCGGCAATTCACGTACGTGATAGATTTCCCCGGAGAAAGCTACATATGGACCATGGCCGAAGGCTCCGATGGACGTGTGTACGGAGGAACCTACTCAGGAGCAAAACTGGGGTGTTTTGACCCCGATTCCGGGAAATTTGAAGACTGCGGATCGCCTGTTGCCGGAACCGGCAATCTTTACCTGCGGACTGTCACGACAACCCCGGGGGGAGACATTGCGTGCACCTTCGGCTACGAAAGAAGTTCGACCCAGGTGTACCGCGTGGCGAAAAGACGGTTCGAATACCTGCTTCCCGGGAATCCGGACTTCACGGGAAGCCCGCTTGTGAGCCTCCGCGGCCATCTTTTCGTGAGCGACGGAGAACGGGGACTGATGGCGTTTCAAGGTCCCGAACTGAAGCCGGTGGATCGCCTGCCGCTCCCAAAATGCCCCGGCGGAAAAGCGTGGACCGGCGTCGCGCGGTTTTCGACGGACGAACGGGTGTACCTCACGGTCGGGCAGCAGCTCTGGCTGTGGCTCCCTGAGACAGGACGGCTCGCACTCGTACATGACGTCGATCTGCGGGGAGGAAACATATTCGACGTGGCAGCCGACGGGCGGTTGCTCGGAATCAGAGGGCAGGACTACTTCGTCGCCCAGCCGGGAACCCGGACGATCGCATTGCGGCGGATTCCCGCAGAGAGCAAAGGCCGGCCGTTTCATTTCATGGCGGCCGACCTGCCCGGTTCGCCGGAGCCGCATCGGATATGGGGAGGCCCCCCCTTCGGCCAGACTGTGGCCTGCTACGAAATCGGGTCCGGGAAGGTGATCAATACGGGGGCTGTCGTGGATTCCGGAGGTGAGGTGTACGGCGGGGTTGCTCTCAACGGCAAAATCTACACGGCGTCGTACGCCGGGGCAGATTTCGCAGTGTACGATCCGGCACAGCCCTGGAATCAGTGGGAAGGAATCAACCCGCGTCATCTGGGGTCGATCAAGACCCATCGCGTGTGTCGTCCCACCGGTCGAATGTATCTGGCGCCGGATGGCAACCTGTATTCCGGATGGCAGGCCAATTATGGCGAGTACGGGGGTGCGCTCGCCCGATTGAATCCGGCAACGGAGGAAATCACCGTGTGGCGAAACCCGCTGGGAGACGAGCCGATCATCTCGCTCGCGGTGGACGATACGTACGCCTACATGGGAACCGACCACTCTGCGAATGGTCTCCCGCGACGGGAAGGAAAAGGTCAGTTCGGGGTGTGGAGTCTCAAGGATGAGAGAGTCGTGTTCCAGCAGCGCATGGAGACGATGGAAGGAGTCGGTCACATAGGGGTGATATCCAATCCGCGAATCGCGATGTTCCCCGAGGGAGACGCATTACACGTATTCAATGCGGAAAAAATGGAATTCGAACGCGACCTCGCGGCGGCGGTTCCCGATTCCCCCGGCTGGTGTGAGGACGTTCTGAGGTCGTTCGATGGCACGTGGGTGCTCTATGCGCGGCGCAATTACCTCATCAAGGTTCACCGGGACCTTTCGGTGGAGGTGCTGCCACCCATCGAACACGCAATAAACCACATGGCTTTCGGTCCTGACGGAAATCTGTACTTCTCCAGCGGAACCACCCTGTACGTCCTGGAAGGACTGTGAGGTGAAAATGAACCGCCGGGAGTTTCTTCGATGGTCGGGAACAGGAATCGGTTCTCTCCTGCTTCCCGCACGTCTGCTTGCAAGGAAGCACAGCATGGCGCAGAGCCTTTCCTCACCGTCCGAGAGCAATGAATCGGCAGCGCCCGGCCGCGCCAACCTGGTCGTGACGGCTCTCGCAGACCCCGTC
>JAKPPK010000085.1 GCA_029547385.1 Candidatus Latescibacterota bacterium | reverse complement strand
TGCCTTGTCTGCGTGCGTCAGTGTCCATACGACTGCACGTTCTACGATCCGCATCGCCACGGGGTGTACAACGTTCATGAGAACTGCGTAAACTGCCGCCGGTGCGAGTTCATGTGCCCGACAAGCGCCATCCGGATAACCAAATGGGGCGCTGGTTTTCGTGATAACGACAACTGGAAGCAGAAGACCATCCGCACGGTGTACAAACAGGCGGATTCCGGCGCGGTAAGCCTGACGGGGCTCGGAAACGACCGTGAGTACGTCTCCTATTTCGACCGCATGGTGATTGATGCGTCGCAGGTTACAAACCCCAGCATTGATCCACTTCGCGAACCGATGGAGTTGCGCGCGTACATCGGAAAGAAGCCGGAGCGACACACCAATCCGCCGGAAGTGTACCCGAACCTGAAGGCGGAATTGCCGGTTCTTTTCGCCCCGATGTCCTTCGGAGCCATTGCGTTCAACTTCCAGCGTGGCCTTGCCATGGCGGCGAAGGAAGTAGGCACGTATTTCAACACCGGAGAGGGCGGCCTTCACCCCGACCTCCGCCAGTACGGTGACCATGCGATCGTGCAGATCGCCTCGGGCCGGTTCGGAGTCAGCCTCGATTATCTCAGCAACGCCGCCGCCTGTGAGATCAAGATCGGGCAGGGAGCCAAGCCGGGCATCGGAGGGCATCTGCCGGGAGAAAAGGTGACGTGGGATGTCTCGCGCACGCGCATGATCCCGGAAGGCAGCGATGCTCTCAGCCCCGCGCCGCAGCACGACATCTACTCGATTGAAGATCTGCGCCTTCTCATTTACGGGCTCAAAGAGGCCACGGAATACACCCGGCCCGTGAGTGTCAAGATCGCGGCCGTTCACAACGTCGCCGCCATCGCGAGCGGCATCGTCCGCGCCGGTGCTGACATAGTGGTGGTTGACGGTTTTCGGGGCGGAACCGGAGCAGCTCCTACCGTGATCCGGGACCACGTCGGCATCCCGGTTGAGGTGGCGCTGGCGCAGGTTGACCAGCGGCTTCGTGAGGAAGGTATTCGCCACCAGGCTTCGCTGATCGCGGCGGGAGGAATTCGGAGCTCCGCGGATGTGATCAAAGGCCTCGCGCTGGGTGCGGATGCGTTCTACATCGGCACCGCGGCGATGGTGGCGGTGGGGTGCACCGCGTGCCAGCAATGCCACCGCGGGCGCTGCTCGTGGGGCATTACCACCAACCGTCCGGACCTGGCTCCCCGACTGCAGCCGGAGGTAGCGGCGGAGCGATTGACGAACCTTCTCCACGGCTGGGCGCACGAGATCAAGGAGATGCTCGGGATGATGGGGTTGAACTCCATTGAGAGCCTCCGCGGAAATCGCCTCAAACTCCGGGGCGTCGGCATGACTCAGGTCGAACTGGACACTCTTGGCATCCAACAGGCAGGGCTCTGACGATGAAGCGCGTGTACCCCAGAGAAGAACGGTGCATCAACTGCCATCTCTGCGAAGTTGCGTGCATCGTAGAGCATTCCGAGACGAAGCTCCCTGCCGCGGCGTACCACGTGGAGGGACTCCGCTTCAATCGCGAGGACAGCCGGACGATCTGCGATCCGGCGGAAGCAGGGACTGCGGGTGTTCCCAAGCCTCTCAACCGGACTCTGGTGCAGACAGCCGGGTACCTCTCGCTCAGCACCAATTGCCGGCACTGCGAGGAGCCCGATTGCGTGCTCGCATGCAAGAACGGCTCCCTGTACGTGGCCGAGGATGGGCGCGTGCTGGTGCAAGAGGACAAGTGCGTGGGTTGCTGGATGTGCGTAATGGCGTGCCGGTACGGCGCAATCTCACGCAATCCCGCCCGCTCGAATGTGCCCGCCGTTGCGTTCAACGGCATCAACCATCACTGCGACCTTTGCCCTGAACGGGAAGTCCCCGCCTGTGTCTGGGTGTGCCCGACAAACGCCCTCGTTTTTGAAGACAGAGACGACCAATGAACCACGTAATCATCGGGAATTCGTTTGCAGCTCTTTTCGCTATCGAGGCGATCAGGCGAACTGACCAGGACGCGGAGATCACCGTCATCAGCCGGGAACCGCAGCACGTGTACAGCCGGGCGATGATCCACGAAATGCTGGCCGGGATGGTGCGGGAACCGATGGTGTACCTGCGCGACTGGGATTTTTACAAGCGGATGCGCGTAAGGACGATGCTCGGGCGGACCGTAACCAAAATCAATCCGGGGTTGCAGACGGTATCTACCGAGGAAGACGAGACGCCATACGACCGGCTGCTCATTGCCACAGGTGGGAAACCGTTTGTGCCGCCCCTGAATGGCCTGCAGGACATTACGTATCACTCGTTCATCACTCTCGAGGACGCCAAAAAGCTGAAAGCCGCGTGTGAGAACCGGCGCAACGCGGTCGTTCTGGGTGCCGGGTTGATCGGTCTCCAGTGCGCGGAGGCGTTACGGCACATGGGACTTAACGTGGCTGTGGTCGAAATGGCAGATACCGTGCTGCCGATGGCGCTGGACACGGAATCCAGCCAGACCATCGCGAAAGAGCTCGCCGACGAGGGTATCGCCGTCCATACGGGTGACACGATAGACCTCATTATCAGCAACAACGGCCACCCTACGGAGTGCAAACTGCGCAGCGGGGGAACGATTCCCTGCGATCTGCTCGTAATCGCGGTCGGCGTGCGCCCCAATATCGATCTTGCAAAGGACGCCGGAATCACAACCGACCGCGGGATCGTGGTCAACGAGCACATGGAAACGAGCGCGGAGCACATCTACGCCGCGGGGGATTGCGCTCAGGGACCGGAGATCGTTACCGGCATAACGATGCCGATTCCCGTCATTCCGGTCGCTTCCACGCAGGGGATGATTGCGGGGTACAACATGGCGGGGAAGCGCCGGCGGTACGGCGGCGCGTTGGCCCTGAATGCCATGCAGTTCGGCGGCGTTCAGGTGATCAGCTACGGGTTCGTGAAAGATGAACGCGACGGCGAGGTGCTCAAGTACGTCGACCCACCCCGGAAGATCTACCGAAAGGTGATCATCAAAAACGGGCGCATTACCGGAGCGATTTTTGTCAAGGACGTTGACCGGGCCGGCATTTTTCGCCACCTGATGGAAAAACGCATTGACGTAACACCGTTCAAGGAGCATTTGTTGTCGCCACATTTCGGCGTAGCGCACCTGCCCGCCGAAATCCGTGCGGACATGTTCACCCGCCCGCAATAAGAACCAGTTGCCTGCGGATCGAAGGAGAACACGGGGCATGCCATCAATGAGAGGAAACCGCCACTTCGTCCGGCGGCCGCATCAGGAGAAGGATATCTCCGCATGCGGCATCATCGGCTTCATCAATCGCGACGGAACGAGAGTGTCCGGTGACGCGATAATCCGCTCCATCGCCAACATGCACGATCGTGGCAACGGTTTGGGCGGCGGGTTTGCGGCGTACGGGATCTATCCCGAACACGCCGACGCATATGCGTTGCACATCATGTACGACGACGAACGCGCGATTGCGGACACGGAAGCGTTGATCCGGAATACCTTGGAAACCGAGCATGCGGAAACGATACCGGTCCACCCCAACGGCACCGTGACGGAGTACCCTGAGTTCCGCCGATATTTCTGCCACCCTCCGGACGTGGACGAACGTGATGCGGATGAGTACATGGTGCGCCTCGTCATGCGGATCAACGCGAAAATCGAGGGCGCGTATGTCGTTTCCAGCGGCCGGAATATGGGGGCATTCAAGGGGGTGGGGTTCCCCGAGGACCTGGCGGAGTTCTTCTGCCTGCAGGAGTACGAAGCCTACCTGTGGACGGCACACAATCGTTTTCCGACGAACACCCCGGGTTGGTGGGGCGGCGCGCACCCGTTCACTCTGCTCGACTGGTCCATCGTACACAACGGCGAGATATCCAGCTACGGTATCAACCGGCGCTATCTTGAAAGCTTCGGTTATGCCTGCACCCTGAGGACGGATACCGAAGTGGTGGCGTACATATTCGATCTCCTTGTCCGCCGGCACGGACTTTCGTTCGAACAGGCGGCCACGGTGATGGCACCACCGTTCTGGCAGGACATCGACCGGATGCCGCCGGACGAAGCCGCGGAGGCGACGGCGCTCCGCCAGACGTACGCCTCGGCAGCGTTGAACGGCCCGTTCGCGTTTTTGTTCGGGTACAACGGCGGCCTCATCGGCCTGAACGACCGGGTCAAACTGCGGCCGCTGGTGGTGGCCGAACGGGGAGATACCGTCTACATGGCGAGTGAGGAGTCGGCGATTCGCGTGGTGAGTCCGGATCTCGACACCCTCTTTTACCCCGTCGCCGGCCAGCCTGTCATCGCGCGGCTCTATTCGGAGACGGCAGAAAATACATCTGTTGCGCACGGAGGCACCGTTCATGGCGACTGAACCCACGTTGGCACCGTCCGTAACCGAACCGGCGGTGATCTCCGCAGCAGGTCTTTCCTACCGGCACCTTAATGAACAGGTGCGGTCGGCGATCCGTTCGGGCGCGACAGAAATCACTCTCAATGACGTGATGGGTCACCGGTACATCGGCACCGGCATCCATGCCCCGGGGGTTACTATCCACGTGAACGGCGTTCCGGGCGAAGACCTTGGCGCGTTTCTCGACGGCCCCCACATCATCGTGCACAACAACGCACAGGATGGCGTCGGCAATACGATGAACGAAGGCCGTATTGAGATACACGGTCAGGCCGGCGACGTCGTGGGGTATGGCATGCGGGGCGGGCGCATTCTCATCCGGGGCGATGTCGGCTATCGCGTCGGAATTCACATGAAGGGTTACCGCGATAAACAGCCGCTCATTGTAACGGGTGGGTGCGCAGGGAACTTCTACGGCGAGTACATGGCGGGCGGTTGCCAGGTGCTTCTCGGCATCGGGCAGTCGGAAAAAAAGCCGGTTGTCGGGCAGTACTGCGCTTCGGGTATGCACGGCGGGGTGATGTATATTAGAGGGGAGCTCGACGATTGGAAGCTGGGGAAAGAAGTGCAGCAGATTCCGCTGGACAGACACGATCGCGAGTTTCTGAAGCCCGTTCTTGAGGATTTCTGCCAAACATTCGCAGTCAAGGAAAAACTGCTGGAATTCGACCGGTTCGTCAGAATCGCGCCGGTGTCGGCACGTCCGTACGGACGCCTGTACGTCTATTGAGGAGCCACCATGAACTTCACCAACTCCCTGAAAGCGCTGGACAAATTGATTGGTTCGACCCTTCGAGCGCTCAGAGAGAGCCAGAAACTCTACGACGCAGAGGGCATCCAGAACGAAGAACTGGAGAAAACCCTCAAGAAAACCGGCGCCGAGTTGCGGGAGCTGCGAAAGTCATTTTCCGCGATTCTGGCAGCCCACGCCGGCACGTTTGAGATGGTTCGTTACCTGAACGAAGGTCTTCGGATGGAGTACCAGACCATTCTGGATTACGAGCGGTACGTGAACGTGGTGGAAGATGCCACGCTGGCAACCCGTCTCAGAGATTTCGGTGCTGAGGAACGCCGCCACGCCCACGCGCTTTCCCTGAAAATCACCGAGCTGGGCGGCGAACCGAAGTTTACCGTCGCCCATGAGCGACGCCCAGATCTGACGGCATTTGAACTCTTGCAACAACACCTTGCCACTGAACGGGAGGCCGTGAAGTACTACGACATGGGGCTGGAGAAATTCGACGACCCCGGATTCCGCTGGCTCATCGGCAAAGTGAAGGTTGATGAGGAGGAGCACCTGAAAAGGCTGGAGGAGTTGATAGAACAATACCGCGATACGGCGGTACTCGTGCAGGAATCGAAGAACTTCAAGTGGATTGACCCCTACATGGGCAAACCGGGCGACCGCGCGTGGATTGAGTAACCACAGGCAGGGGGCTCGCCCGGCCTGTGGGCCACATACCTCTTTACGCCCGCCGTGGTCGTGGAGATCTCGCCTTCGGGGCGCCCACCCGCACCGCCGCCGCGCGGCGCCTGTCTTCCTACCCGCGTCACTCGGTTGGTATCTCCCCACGCGCAGCCGTATTTTTCCGAAAGACCCTCTCACCAGTTTGTCATCCCCTCGAAGGAGCAATGATGCCCAAGAGCTACTCCGCTCCGCCGTCAATGAGTATTGATCCGGCGATGTGTTACCATGCGAAAATCCGGACCTCGCGCGGCGACATCCGCATCGAGCTGTTCGCCAAAGACGCGCCGGTCACGGTCAATAATTTCGTGTTTCTTGCCAGGGACGGGTTCTACAACGGTCTGACGTTTCACCGTGTGATCACGGGCTTTGTCATTCAGGGAGGATGCCCCAACGGCGATGGCCGCGGGGGCCCGGGGTATCGCTTCGCCGACGAGGTGGACAAAAACCCCCACCGGCACACCGCCGGAGCCCTTTCCATGGCAAATGCGGGACCGGGCACCAATGGAAGCCAGTTCTTCATCACCCATACCCCGCAGCCGCATCTGGACGGAAAGCACACGGTGTTCGGGCGGGTGATTGAAGGCATGGACACAGTGCTTTCGGTCCGCCAGGGCGATGAAATCCAGCGTGTGGAGATTGTCGAACAGCCTGTGTGACCAGGCTGCCTGTGTTGCCAGGCTGCCTGTCTTGCCAGGCCGCCTGCGTAACCAGACCGCCCGAATCACGGGGATACGCGATGGGAAGAGGATGAGCGCAGTGGTATCTCTGCCGGGCAGGAAGACCAGCGCGATCAGCCATGCAGCGGCGTTGTTGTTGTGCGCGCTGGCCGGGGTGCCTTGTGGTTGCTCGTCGAATCCCGCGTCGCCGCAGAACAAACGGGTGCGCGTTCCAACTGCGCTGTTTCACGCCGATACCAGTCTCTCGGTGGAGGACGCGCCGTGGTCCCTTGCGATAGCAGATTTCAGCGGGGACAGCGTCCCGGACGTCGCCGTCGCCTGCCTCGGCGGCAAGTCGGTGGTCATGTACACCAACGGCGAAGGCGGGGCGATTTTCCACCGACAGAAGAAAGCACCCGCCGATACGACTTTCCGCTTTTCCGGCGGGTTTCGGCCGCGTTCGGTTGCTACTGCTGACGTGAATGCCGACGGCCTGCCCGACCTCGTGGTGGCGCTCGCGCAGGATTCCGTTGTGTCGGGTCTGGATCGGATCGTGGTTCTGCTCAACCAGCGGGTATCCACGGGTAGTTCCGCCTATTCGGTGGGCGCGGATTACGTTGCGGGGAGCGGCGTGCGCGATCTTTTCGTCGGCGACCTTGACCCGGGCGACGGAGGGGTGGAGATCGTCGGGGCGTCGTCCGTTCCGGGTGTTGCGCCGGTAGTCCTTGCGCGGGCGGCAAGAGTTGCGCGCGCCGGGGAGGCGATTGACAGCACCATCAACCTGCTTGGTTTTTCTCCCGCGGATGGTGCCTCCAACCTTGGTCTCCGCACCCCCGTGAGTTTCTGGTTCGACACCGAAGTGAAGAACATGAGCGCGCTGGCAAACCTCGACAGCCAGTGGGTGCAGATAACAGGCACTATCGACAACAGCGGGCAGACGAGACGCATTCCGGTAAGCGTTGCGAAACAGACGCGGAGGGTGAATTACGCGTCCTACACGGAGTATGTCCTGACGCCGC
>JAKPPK010000057.1 GCA_029547385.1 Candidatus Latescibacterota bacterium | reverse complement strand
CTTGGTGAGGACGTGGTCGAACGGTCCTTCATGCCGGGTATCCGCGAGCATCTTGCGCGAAAAAACCATGCGGACGCCTGGCGCCTGGCTTCCGTCTCACTCAACTGGATGCTGGTAGCGCTCGTTCTTGGAATGGGCGTTCTGTGGGTTGCCGCGCCGTGGCTGGTCGATCTCGTTGCGGCGGGTATCCACCAGCGGTCGGTCAGCGAGGGGACGGTAGCCGACGTCATCGCAATGACACGCATATTGATCCCTTTTCTGGTGTTCATTGCGCTTGGTGCTTATGTCGGTGGCGTGCTCTACTATGGGTTCGATTTTCACCTGGTCTTCAGTCTCGCCCCCACGATGCTGAGCGTAGGTGTGATCGCGATTGTGTTGTTCAGCTCGCAGGATATCGGGATTTACGCTCTCGCGTGGGGATTCACAGTGGGAGCGGTTCTGCAGTTTGCCGTGCAGGTGCCGTTTCTTGGCTCACAGAAAATCCGATCCACGAATCCAGAGTACACTCTGAGTTTGCGACTGAACCCTGCGGAGCGGTCGCGAATATCTCGGGAAACGGCCCACGTCGCACTTCAGTCGCTGCTCACGAAAACCACAGAAATAGTCGATCGCAGAGTCGCGTCATTTCTTGTAGAGGGAAGTATCTCAAGCCTTTGGTTCGCCGCACGGCTTGTTCAGCTTCCTTTTGCGATAATCGGGATAGCAATAGGCCGCGCAGTTGCTCCGTATCTGTCTGAGAAAGTGGGAACTGGCGACCTGAGGGAATTCAAGAATGCGGTTCTTATCGGATACCGCTACAATCTCGTTCTGGTGCTCCCCGTTATCGGGCTTTTCACCGTGCTGGCACACCCTTTTGTCCGGCTGATTTATGAGCGGGGCAATTTCGGCGCACACGACACGTCGATGACGGCAAGTGCTTTCTGGGCATATGCCTTGGGGTTGCTCGGGCTCTCGCTTTACACGCTTGGAACGCGCATCTGCTCTGCGCTGGAACACAATCGCGTGGCAACGTACACCGCGGTGCTCGGCGCAGGTCTGAATGTATGGCTGAATTACGTTCTTTCTGCCACCTTCCTCCGTCACGCCGGGCTTGCTCTTGCCACCTCCATTGCCTTCAGCGTCAATGCTGCCTTACTTCTCATGTGGGTACACCGATATCTGGCTCAGTGTGGGCAAGGCTTCCGCACTCGGGAACTGCTCGTGCCTTTCCTGCGAGTCCTGGCCAACACCGCAGGGGCAGTGCTTGCAGCCTGGGTGGTTTTGGCGTTTTTTGTACCTGAATCCTGGTTCGTAACGCGGAGTTTTGCCGCTTCCGTGGGCGCTTTTTGTGTGCCCTTTGCCGGGGGCTTCCTTGTGTATTTCGTTCTTGCGGTGATTAATCCGGTTGCGGAGATAGTACCCGTGAAACGCTGGATGAAACGCTCCGTGATTCGCTTTGGAAACCGTTGAAAGGGAACGCAGGACTCCGTATCAAGGGGCACTTTCGCCACGCAGGTTCTGAATGGGACATCGGTTCATACTGACGGGAGGCGGCACGGGCGGCCATGTTACACCGGCCATAGCCCTTGGTGAAGAACTGCGTGCCCGCGAACCTGACGCGCAGTTTCTTTACGTTGGGACGCGGACCGGCAAGGAAGCGGAGATCGTGCCCCGGTACGGGTTCCCGATCGCGTATGTACAAAGCCACCAGTGGAGCTTTCGTCGGAAATGGCACGTTTTGCGCTTTATCTGGCGCATCGCGTGTGGAACCATCAAAGCGTGCCATCTCATCATCAAATACCGACCGGACGCGGTGATCGGCACGGGAGGGTATGTTGCCGCGCCTGTGGTTTTTGCGAACGTTCTTCTCCGCCGAATTCGACTCTCCCGTGCCCTGACAATCATTCACGAACAGAATACCGTCCCAGGAAAACTGAACGCCCTAGTGGGCAAAGTTGCGGACCTTGTGCTTCTGAGCTTCCCCACTGCCTCCGCTCGTTTCCCGCGGGCGGTGTGCGTTGGTTACCCGGTCCGGCCGGAAATCGCGCCGGCGGATCGGACGGAAGCAAAACGCCGACTCGGAATCCCGCAGGAGACGACAGTCGTACTCGCTTTTGGCGGCTCGATGGGAGCGAGAACGATCAACCGCGCAGTCGTGGACGCGTTGCCCTTCCTCCGGGACCGCAAGGACCTCCACATCGTCCACGGAACCGGGCGAAAGCTCTCGTCGTATGACCCAGTTGCCGACTGTGAATCGCGGATGCAACGGAACGGACTTACGTACGAGTCCCTTTCGGGATGGTACGAGGCACACGGGTTCATTGACCGGATCGGCGAATACTACGCCGCCGCGGATGTCGTTGTCTGCCGTTCTGGTGCCGGGACGCTGGCAGAACTTTGCGCCTGCGGGCGCGCGGCTCTTCTCATTCCGAAGGCGAATCTGCCCGGAGACCACCAGGTATTGAATGCTCTGGAGATGGCACGGCGTGGAGCAGCCGATATTCTTTTCGAAGATGCGGTGACTACGAACGGTGCGCCGGAGGAATACGTGGCCGGCGAGGAACTGGCCCGCAAGATCGTGGAGTTGCTGGAAGACAAGCCGAGACTGGGCAAAATGGAGTCGAATGCTCTGGCGAGCGCACGGCCTGAAGCAACCAAGGTCTCAGTCGGCGTTATTCTTTCGTTGCTTGAAGGCAGGTCTCCGGACGGTTTGTTGTTGGAATTCGCCGCGCGGGAACCGGTGGTGGGAGACGCGCACCTCGACACGAGGTTTGGACGCGTCGCTGCGCTCTCAGGAGAGGCGCTCCGCGCGTATGCGGAGACGGCAGTATCCAGCATCTCTCGCAGCCTGAACTGCGCGTCCGGTACGCCATCGGACCAGGAAGACGCTCTTGTCCGTGCCCTGGATGCGGACGAAATGGTCGCGTATCTCAGATACCGGGCCGCCACACACCTGACATCGAAGAACTGGCGAATGCGGAATGCCGGTGTAAAAATGGTGGGGATCCTCCGGCAGCGTGACAAACTTCCGGTTCTGGCCGGATTCGTGAAGGATCGAGCGCCCGCCTCGCGCATGCGCCGACTCTTCGGCGGGGATTTCCAAACGAACGGGTTCATTCGTCGGAACTCAATGGCGAGCCTGATCCAGCTCGGAGCGGCGTCTCCTCTTGTGCGCGAAGTCATCCTGTGGGGACTGGAGGATCCGTATTTCGAGGTTCGTTCGCAATCCGCGCGCGCGGTACAGGCGTTCCGTGCGAGTCTCGAAAATGATCAGGAAATTGTCGAGAGGTTGCTGAATTGCGCGAAGGACAAATACTTTGAAGTTGCAGTTGAAGCAGTGAAGGCTATGGGCTCCGTTGCTTCTGCAGAAACGGCCCTGGAGGTGTTCCGCTCTCTGTCCCAGCACGAGAACTGGCGAGTGCGGCAGGCGGTGGTGGAAGCGTGCTGCGCCCTCTTGGATAGAGGGCAGGACGTACCGAAGGCATTTTTGAGCGAAATACTGGCGGGGATGATGGTGACAAGTACCGGGTTCTGCCCATCGTTTTCGCTGAAACTCGCGGTGGCGAAGCTCGGAGAACGAATCCGCGAACCTGACAGCACAGCGGGCGACCGAGGGAAATAGTAATGCTTTATCACCTTGCGTCGGAGGCATTCCAGTGGTACAGGCAGGCGCCGGTCAGTTTTCCGGTACTTGGATCTGACGTACTATTGCTGACCCGCTTCCTCATGTACCTCTCCGTTCGTGCGATCCTCGCGATACTGACGTCGTTTGTCGTCACCATGCTCGTTGGACGAAGGCTGATCCGATTTCTGCATGCGCACCATGTGCGTGACACGGTGAAAGATTTCGGGACCATTTCAGCGACGGACAAGCGCGGAACGCCGACGATGGGCGGCCTCATCATCATCACTTCCCTCGTTGTCCCGGTATTGCTGTGGTGCGACTTGACCAACCGGTTTGTGCAGATTGCACTCGCCGCAACCGCATGGTTCGGAGCGCTCGGGGTCGTCGATGACTACCTGAAAGTACGACCGTATCGTGGACGCATTCGCGGACTCGGCGAGGCTCAGAAACTCGCGCTTCAGGGATTGTTTGGTCTGGGGTTGGGCATTGTATATCTGACACCGGCGATTTCTCCCGTACCTCAGGAGGTAGCAGGCAGCTTCTACGTCCCGTTTTACAAATATGCGGTCCTGCACGACATCGGCTGGTGGTATCTGCCGTTTATCGTGTTCGTAACCCTGCTCATTTCGAACAGCGTAAATCTCACCGACGGCATGGACGGCCTCGCGATCATGCCCGCCAACTTCGCGGTTCTGGTTTACGGGGTCATTGCATACGCAATGGGTAACTTAGTGTATGCGGAGTACTTGAGGTACGATTACCTGCACGGTTCCGGGGAGTTGCTGGTATTCTGCGCAGCGCTGTTCGGAGCAGGTCTCGGGTTTCTCTGGTACAACGCATATCCCGCCGAGATCATCATGGGAGATACCGGCTCAATGGCACTCGGGGGTATTCTTGCGTCTCTGGCCATCATGTTGAAGCAAGAGGTTCTTTTTCTGATCGTGGGTGGTGTGTTCGTTGCAGAGACTCTGTCTTCCTTCATTCAGCAGAAGATTGGGGAAAACTTCCTGGGAAGGCGCATCTTTTATCGTGCGCCGCTGCACCACCAGATGGAATACCGGGGCCTGGCCGAGACGAAAGTGGTGATCCGCCTCTGGATCATTGCAGGTCTGCTTGCGATGGTCGGGCTTGCCTCCATGAAGCTGAGGTGATTTCCCCTTTCTTCCCGCGTGAAATCTCCCCTCCTCGTGCGTCCGGTCATGTCAGCGCTCGTTTGTTTGCGAGTGCGCATGGACCAAATGAGATCCACGAGTACAAGATTCAGCAGCTCGTTTTGACCATCCGTTTCCGCTGGGGAGCCACGCTCCGCCCCACCCCTGTCCAGCCCCTCGGCAAGTCCCGCGTTATTTTCCTTCTCCATACAGGCTGTCGCCGTCTGGTCAGCATTCCCGGGCCGATTTCCTTCATTGGTTGAGGAAGCAACATGATTGATATCCGCAGCGACACGGTCACAAAACCCACTG
>JAKPPK010000045.1 GCA_029547385.1 Candidatus Latescibacterota bacterium | reverse complement strand
CCGCCTGAGACGGCAGAAGCGCGAACAGCGACCATCTCCACGCCTTCGGCGGTTCCCGCAAAAAGAATAGCCGCTGACGTCACATCTCCTGACCACCCACCGCCGGTTCGCCGGGAATCCGAGGAAGACCAGCCTGGAACGCCGGGTCTTGGTCTGTTGACTGCCCGCTGGCCGGACATCGTGGATTCCGTGAAATCGGCCTCCTCCGCAGTACCCTGGTTTCATCAGGTGCGTCCGACCGGAATCGATGGCGACACGGTGATTCTGGAAGTTGACGGGGCATTTTTCGCCGAACGCGTTTCGCGCATGGACGAGAGCCTGCTCGGCGCGATTCGTGCTCATTTTCCGGCCGTACGCCGCATATCGGTCCGCGCTGTTGACAAGAGCGGCCAGAACAGCGACGTTTCTGAAACCGTACGCCGGGCCGGTTCACTGATTCAGGGAGTTGTCGAAGAGGAACCGGTGATCGGCAAGTTGATCGAATCCCTGGGTCTTGAACTGATCGAATGAAAGCCTGATCCTCGATTCCTAAGAATCGACAAATACCCAAACCGGAGCACACGGCGCGATGTTCGGAAACCTTGGCAACCTTGCCGCGTTCGTCAAAAGCGCTCAGGAAATGCAGAAGCGCGTGGCGGACGTTCAGGAGGTCCTGAAGGCTGCGAAAGTTGAGGGCTCCGCCGGCTGCGATCTGGTCAGGGTCACCGCAAACGGCAAGGGAGACATCGAACGCATTTCCGTTGACCCCTCTCTCCTGAAGCCGGAGGAAAAAGAAGCCCTCGAGGAGTTGTGTTCAGCCGCGGTGAATCAGGCAGTTGCCCGCGCAAGAGAACTGGCGCAGGCTGAAATGGCCAGACTGGTGGGCGGCCTGGACCTTCCGCCGGGTTTGCTCGACCCGTCGTTACTGAACGGGAGGCCGTGACCAGGTGGATGCAGTCCTTGACAATGCGGTGCGGCAATTCATGCGTTTGCCTGGAGTGGGGAGGCGAACGGCACAGCGTTACGTGTACCATCTTCTTCGGCAGGGCGGCGAACAGACACTGGCGCTCGCGTCTGCCGTAGAGGCACTGCACACAAAAATAAGGCTTTGCAGCGTGTGCTGTTCGCTCGGGGAAAGCGATCCCTGCGGCATCTGCGCGGATTCCCGGCGGGACGCTTCCCTGATCTGTGTTGTGGGAGAAACCAGCGAAATCGCGGTGATAGAAGGGACTGGCAGATACCGCGGCCGTTACCACGTTCTCGGCGGTTTGCTCAACCCGGCGGCAGGAATTGGACCGGATAAGCTGACGTTCCCCGCCCTGCTCCGGAGGATCACTTCGGAGGTGGCCGAAGTCATCGTGGCACTGGACGCCAGCGTTGAAGGTGACACCACCGCACTTTACATTTCGCGGCTTCTCAAACCCACCGGCGTGCGCGTCACGACGCTCGCGCGCGGATTGCCCGCCGGCGGCTCCCTTGACCATGCGGACAAGGTTACCATCGGGTTATCGCTCGATGGACGGGTTCAACTCACGTAGGACGAGCTAGCAATAGCTCGCTTTGCAGGGTTTTATGGCGAAAATCAGAGAATTCGGCGAATCTGCCAACCTGATC
Source organism: Candidatus Latescibacterota bacterium (assembly GCA_029547385.1). GTDB lineage: Bacteria > Latescibacterota > MWCZ01 > MWCZ01 > MWCZ01 > MWCZ01. The sequence continues at coordinate 2,011 of JAKPPK010000045.1, read as the reverse complement.
ACTCTGGCCCGAATCGTTCTTACTCCGCTGTTCGTCTGGTGGTTCACTTCGGCCGACTGGCGGCTTAAGGTTCTGGGATTCGTCGTGTTTGTTGCCGCCGCGATCACGGATTGGTGGGACGGGCACCATGCCAGAAAACACAAGACCGTCTCGAATCTTGGCAAGTTCCTCGATCCCCTCGCGGACAAACTGCTCACCATCGCCGCGATGCTGACGCTGGCTTACGAGCACCTCGTACAGCTCTGGATGATTCTGGTGATCTTCGCAAGGGATTTCTGGTTGACCTGGCTGCGTGTGCGTGCAGCGAACGCGGGAAAAGCATTCGTAACGTCCCGACTTGCGAAATTCAAAACTGCGGTGCAGATGACCGCCATAATCACGATTATCGGGCTTTGGTGCATCTACAGCATTGCCAGCACGTATCAGATGTGGCCCGGGATCGTTCCCGAATACTGGCTTGTCGCGCTGTTCAACGTGATGATCGCCGCGACGATGTTGCTGGCACTTGTATCCGGTTTCCAGTATCTCCGTCGGAGCACAGGTTAGGAGCCGAGGATGATAATCCGGCGGGAGTACGACACGCGAGGCGTGAACGCCTTTCAGTCAATCTCCACGAAGCTGATCGCCACGGTTGCCGGGGCCGGTTACTCCCCGGTTGCACCGGGCACCGCAGGGACCCTTGTCGGATGCCTGGTGCTGTTCATTTTCGAGCCTGATTTTTCCTCCGTCCTTTTTCTCGTTGCCATTGCCGTTGTGTACGCGATCGGCGTTCTTGTCAGTTCATGGGCCGAACGCGTGTGGGAAAAGAGCGATCCCGGCCAGGTATGTATTGACGAATTGGCCGGGTTGCTGGTATCCCTCGCGTACGTCCCCGCCAAAGACCCCGCTCTTCTCCTCGTCGCGGCGTTTCTTCTGTTTCGCATGTTTGATATCATAAAGCCGCCGCCCGCACGCGCGGCCGAAAACGCACGGTCCGGGTGGGGGATCATGAACGACGACATGATCGCAGGGCTCTACACGAACGCAGCGCTGCAAATCATCAGTCGACTGGGCTGGTTATGAAACGGAACACATCGCTGCAGACCGGCGAGCCGCCCAGAGCCGAGATTATCACGGTAGGCAACGAGGTTCTCTCGGGGCGCACAGTGAACACCAATGCCGCTTTTGTCGCATCAGAATTGGAGCGGGTGGGTGTCTCGGTGGCATGGGTTACCACGGTGGGAGATGTTTCCGCGCACATACGCGACGCCTTCCTGAGGGCATGGGAGCGCGCGAATGTTGTGATTGTAACCGGGGGACTCGGTCCGACGCACGATGACGTGACTCGTTCGGTGTTCTGTGAGGTCTTCGCGCGCGGCTTGCGACGGGATGAAGCAGTGCTGCAGAACATCCGCAGCCTGTTTGCTGCGCGCGGCAGGCCGGTTACTCCCAGGAATGAAGAGCAGGCCCTTGTTCCGGAAGGAACTGAGGTGCTTCAGAATCGGTGGGGCACTGCGCCCGGAATCCATTGGACGGAGAATGGAAAACACTGGTTCCTGTTGCCGGGTGTTCCGCGCGAAATGCAGAACCTTCTGACGCACGAGGTGCTCCCCAGACTCAGAGGCTTACCGGGCGCAAGGACCGTGGTGCGGCGGGAGCTTCACGTGGTCGGCGTGCCCGAATCCTATTTGATGGACCGGATTGCAGATATTACTGGAATCGAACAGGTTGCATCGCTTCCCGACTCGAAGGGCGAAGTATGTCTCCGCGTCACCGTAGCCTCCGAGAGTTACGACGAAGCCCACGCCCGATGTGCACGTATCGTCTCTGATCTTGAGGCCAGGCTCGGGGACGCGATTTACGGGTACGACGGCGACACCCTGGAAGCCGTGGTAGGCAGGTTGCTCGCCGAACGAAACATGACCATCGCAGTGGCAGAATCGTGCACAGGTGGCCTGGTAACATCTCGCTTGACGGACGTACCCGGAAGTTCCAGATACCTTGTTTCGGCAGTCGTGGCATATGCGAATGC
>JAKPPK010000571.1 GCA_029547385.1 Candidatus Latescibacterota bacterium | reverse complement strand
GGCGAAAGCCACGCCGCGAGATGCGGAACCGGCGGTGGAGATCCGGGAGCTCGTAAAGCACTACGGCGCGACCCCGGTTCTTCGAGGAATCAATCTCACCATCGCCGCCGGTACGTCCGTCGCCCTGTTCGGCCCGAACGGCGCAGGGAAATCAACCCTCCTCAATCTCATAGCCACCCTCGCCCGCCCTACGTCTGGCACGATTCGAGTGTGCGGATACGATTCGGTGAAGGAGGGTCCGCGCGCTCGCGGATGTGCAGGCATGCTCTCCCATGCGCCGTGGGTGTATGACCGGATGTCCGTGCGGGATAACGTGCGCTTTTTCGCGAAACTGAGGGGAAAGCCTCTCAGCGATGGAGAAATTCTGGACGCGCTGGCGGATATGGACTTGGATAACGTTGCCGACGCCGATGCGGGAACCCTCTCCCGCGGCATGAAACAACGGCTCGGAATCGTTCGCGCCTTTCTCGGCACCCCTGCCCTTCTCCTTATGGATGAACCGTTCACCGGCCTCGACCGGAAGTCCGCCGGCCTCCTCTGCGATCGCATGATCCGCTTCCGCGAGGCAGGGGGAACACTCCTCACTGTCACGCACGCGGTCAGTGAAGGCTGGCGGATCGCCACCCGCGCTCTGATGCTCCACCGGGGAAGGCTGGTGCAGGATGTCCCGGTCACGCCGGATGGATTGGAGTCGTTTGCGGCTCAGTACGACGACCGCATGCGGGGAGAAGACGACTGATGCGGGTGTTCTGGGCGATTCTGTGGAAAGATATTCGCTACGAACTTCGAAGGCGGGAACTCGTCGCCGTCATGACGGTGTTCGCGTTGCTTGTCGTCGTGATATTCGCGTTTGCGATCGGCATACGCTCCGAATCGCCGGCCTCCATGGCTGCCTCCGTCCTCTGGGTGGCAACCTCATTCGCCGGAACGCTCGGCCTGAACCGTTCCCTTGCCCTTGAGCGCGACGAGCAGTGCCTCAAAGCCCTGTTGATGAGCCCGGCGGACAGAACCTGGGTGTTTCTTGCCAAAGCAACCGGCAACCTGGTATTCCTTCTGGCAGCCCAGGTGATTCTTACTCCCCTCGTTATCGTGCTGTTCGGGGTTGAAGATACCGGTCACTGGTCGCTGCTCGGCGTCACGCTTCTGCTGGGGTCAGCAGGGTTTGTCGGAGTAGGCACCCTGTTCGCCACGATGGCCACGAGCACGCGCATGCGGGATTGGCTTCTCCCGATCCTCCTGTTTCCCGTCGAGGTTCCGGTGCTCATCGCCGCGGTGAAGGCGACCGCACATGTGTTTTCCACCGCGCCGCCCGGGGAGTCCACCATCTGGATCGCCATACTTGCGGCCTTCGATCTCATTTTCGTCTCAATGTCCATTCTCTCGTTCGGGTTTGTGGTCGAGGAATGAGTGACTGTCGAGGTGATTACGCGCATGAATGAGCGGAATGGCACATCAGGCGTTACGTTGGTCGTCGGAGCGGGCCTTGCGGGGCTGACCGCAGCGTACCGCTGGCGTCAGCGCGGTGAGGACGTCGTCCTGGCCGAAAAAGCTCCGTACGTGGGCGGCATGGCGCGGTCGCACTACCGGAACGGGTTCACCTTTGATTTCGGTCCGCATTTCATCATCGAGAAAACGCCCCTGCTGGATGAGCTTTTCGCCCCGGAGGAACTGGTCGCATTCGGGCCCGAAATCCACATGGTGCTCGGAGGCCGGTGGATTCGGTATCCGTTCACACCCTCCTCCATGCTGAAAGTGCCGCTGGGCGTGCAGATGGACTTCCTGCGGACACGCGCTTTGGGCCCCCGACCCGGGGTGGATTACGGGCCGCCGGACTCCTTCCGGCGAAACATGAGCCGCCAGTTCGGCCGCGGGCTGTACGACTTCTTCTTCCGCCCGTACCTGACGAAGAAGTTCGGCGGGTGGGATATCAGCGATGTTGTTCACAGTGACTGGTGGGCGATGGCAACCCATACCCGGGGCGTGGTCACGCGCTTCGCACCGCCTGCCCCGCAGACCGGGCAGGCGATGGGCGCCTTCCGGAAGCTTGCGCGCCTGACGAAAGAACTCCCGTACGTGTTTCGGAAACTGGATTTGTGGTACCCCAAAGCCGGGTTTGGGGAGATACCGAAGCGCATCGCCGAGCAGTTCACTCACAACGGCGGAGTGATTCGCTTGAATTGCCAGATTTCCCAGATTCGCCGGACCGAGAACCGTATCACCGGCGTGGTAGTGGACGGAGAGGAAATCCCGGTGCGGCGCCTTATCTGGACGGCATCTCCCAACCTGCTTGCGCGCATGCTCGGAACGTCATCTCTCGACATGCCGACATTGCATTCGATCATCTATTTCATCAGCACCGATCGCCGGTACCGCCGGCGTGGAACTGAAGTAAGGCCGGTGGACCCTGAATTCGCGTTTTACCGCGCCTATTTTCCGGAAACCATCTGGGAAGGTCTTACACCCGGCGGCAGAAGCGCGGTGGTTGCCGAAGTCGGAACCACGAATCGTGACGATCTCGCAAAAGCGGGCGAAAAGTATGGAGCCATAATCGACACCTGCGTGGCTCTGGGGCTGTTTCCCCGCAACGCGGTAACCGACATTTTCCACGATGTGCAACCCGATTGCTACCCGGTGTATCCCCTCGATTACGAAACTCACCTTCAGAAGTACTATTCTGAGCTTACACCGATCCAGAATCTCCTGCTTGCCGGCCGCAACGCGCGATTCCAGTACTACAATTCTCATCAGGTCATTCGCGACGGGGAACGCACGGTCGAAGACGTGCTGTTCTGATCTCCACTGCTTCGATGCGTCGCCCGCGTACGCGATCTCACTGCACATGGATCACTTTTCGTGTATTCCCCTGGGGTCAAAACCCGAGGTTTCGGTATATTAAGAGAGCGTTAATTCCACAAGCTGAAATCCGATATCCCGGCGTGTGTCCGCAGTTCCGCGCGCGAGGCCCGGAACCAGGCGCGGCCGCGTCCGCCGATCATGTTCCCCGCGAGGAACCGCGGGGTTGACATACGGAGCACATTCGTCCTTGAGTGCAGCATCCATGGAAGAGCCCGGCTCTTCCACCCTTGAAGCCGCCAGCCGAACTTCCCCTGACGACATCATCGACCCGAGGCACGAGAAGCGCAATTACTGGCTCACCGTCATCAACGGAATCATGACGGGAGGGCCAAGCACCCTGTTCGATCCGAACACCGTTGTCGCGGCGTTCATCATCCACCTCAGCGGCTCTCAGGCTCTTGTCGGTCTGGTAAGCGGACTGGTCATGCTGGGCCATGTCTGGCCGCAGCTTTTCGTTGCCAACTGGATCGAACCGAAACCGAAAAAGCTGTTTGTGTACCACATCTCAACGGTGTTGCGCCTTGCCAGCCTCACTACCCTTGGCGTGCTCATCTGGGTCTTCCGTGATGACCTGCCGGGGTGGTTCGTCTACGCCATGATCGGCCTGTTGTTTGCCTTCTGGTCTGCGGGTGGGTTCAGTGCCGTTGCCTGGTATGATATCCTGAGCAAGACGGTGTACAGCTACAAACGGCCTGTTCTTTTTGCCTGGAGGCAGACCGGCGCCGGTATCATCGCCCTGCTCGCCGGCGGCGTGATTACATGGGCGCTCAGCCCCCGCTCAGGACTGCGCTACCCGCTGAATTACCTCTTCCTCCTCTCGCTCATGACGGTCCTCATCGCCATCGGGATCCTCTGCTTCAACCTGGTGGTGGAACCCGCCGAAACGCATGCCATCAAAAAACGCCGGCCATTCAGAGAGTATCTGAGACTGGGGCCGCAGATCATGCGCGAGGACCACAATTACCGACGCCTGTTCTGGGGGCAGATCACCTTTTCCCTCGCCGTCATGAACACCCCGTTTCTGGTGCCGTTCCTCATCAAAGATATCCACGTGGATGACAGCATCATCGGCATGCTCATGGTGGTGGCCGCAATCGCGGACCTCCTAATCAACGTGTACTGGGGGCAGCTCGGTTCGCGAAAAGGCAACCGTGCAGTCCTCGTTCTTGGGAGCAGGCTTTCCGCCTTTTCCCCGGCGCTCGCGCTTGGTGCGGTCCTGTTACCCCGGTTCGCGCTTTTCGGTGTTGACATCAGAATCATTCTTGTTGCGCTGTCACTGGTGATGTCCCGCATCGCTGGCAGCGGGCTCGGCGTGGGAAGAATGAACTATCTCCTCGACGTTGCTCCGCTCGGGATGCGGCCTTCATACATGGGGTTTATGAACACGTTCTCCGCCGTCTCGATGATCATTCCAATGACCGCCGGCAGCGCGATTCAACTGGTCGGGTACTGGCCGGTATTTGCCCTCGCAGTCATATTCGGTATCGTTTGCGTCAGAGTCACCACGAATCTGGACGACGTGAAATTCACATCGCACCCGAACGGATACCGTCCGGAAGAAAGCTGAATTGCGTTCCGTGATGTCGTAATACGCGGACTCCGGTAGGGAGTCTCCAGGCCCGAGAGCATCAGGAAAGGAAAAAACCATGGCGAAAATCAAAGTGCTCCAGTTCGCGGGTGGCGAAATCCACGACTGGAAGGGTGTGGGCGACGAAGTTGAAGCCACCCTCAAAGAAGACAGTGAATTTGAAGTGACGCGCGTGAACGAGGATCTCAACGTGTTCACCACCGACCTCAGCGCGTACGATGTCGTGGTATTCCACTACACTGTGGGAAGCATCACCGACGCGCAGCGGGATGGGCTGTTCAACTTCGTGAAAAGCGGCAAAGGATTCGTCGGAATCCACTCGGCCGCCGATTCCTTCCGTGATTCGCCGGAGTTCCGGGATTTCATCGGCGGATACTTCGTTACCCACCCGCGCTACCGCAGCTATCAGGTGAGCGTTCTCGATGACAAGCATCCGATCACCGAGGGGTTGGATGAATTCGTCGTGACCGACGAGCAGTACATCACCGATTACGATCCCCGTGTGAACGTGCTGGCTACCGGCCTGTACAAGGGCAAGGCGTACCCTGTGATCTGGACGAAGTCGTTCGGCAAGGGCAAAATCTGCTACAACGCCCTCGGCCACGACGCCAACGCCTGCAAAAACATGTACTTCAAGCTCACGCTCGTTCGCGGAGTGAAATGGGCCGCCACTACGGCGTGATCCACACCTTTGACCGAGATCAGCGGGACGGGCCACGAGGCCTGTCCCGTTTTTCTGTTATCTGTCCGATCCCGCGTGCACAGGAAACGGCCGTAGCACGGGCATCTTGCCCGTGCCGGACGCTGCCGTGGCAGTTCCAGTAGGTCGTGTTTCTGGATTCCCGCCTTCGCGGGAATGACCGCTTTGTTTCGCGCCACTTTCCGGCATTGCAGCAGCACCCTCCGCCCGTCGTTTTGCACCGCGAGTTGCCGGGGTCGCTTATCCGGGCAGCTCGCGCGGTGCTCCCGGCTTCGTGCGCATTGTACACCTACCCCGGATGAACAAATCACCCGCTTTCTCCATCTTACTAGGAGGAAGGGAGAGGTGATGTGCGGTGTAAGGTAACCCCCGAGACATTCGCGGAGGCGCAGTCTGGCAGCCACCGCGCGTTTGCCCGCCTTCATGAGGAAGTCGAGCCGTGCGTGCGCTGGTTCGCGTCGCGTCTGATCGGCCTGCCGTGGGTGGATGACATCGTTCAGAAGACCATGACCGCGCTCTACATCAACATCGGCAAGATCGCCTGTGTTGAAAGCCTGCTGCCGTATGTGTTCCGCGTCGTCCGCAATTTCTGTTACGAGGATCTGCGGCGCGAGGGCAGGTTCAATCTCCCGCCGCGCCAAAGGCGCGGCCAGAACGACGAAGAACGTGATCCGCGGCATGTACGCGATCAGAACCGTCTCGCCGACGAAGCGGCCGGCGTACTCGAGCTGGCGCATGAGGTTGCGCGGGCTTTGAACGAGTTGCCGGAACTGCAGCGGGAAGCACTTATCCTCTTCGCGGAAGGTGACCTGACCTACGCTCAGATCGCGGAGGCAATGCACAGCGACATCGGAACCATCAAGTCACGAATTTTCAACGCGAGGAAGAACGTCATCAAACGCATCAACCCCCGCGTCCTCGACGAACTGGGGATTGGAAAGGAGATCACCAATGGCGTCTGAAAACGATAAACTCAGGGCACTCATCCGCATGCTCCCCCCTGCACGGGCATTGCGGCAGGAACTCAAGGCGGTCATCGCCGCGGAAACGTTTGACGGCGTCGGCAGACTGGCGGTCAGGAACTTCACCGGTCTGCTCAACTCCGTCATGTCGCTTACCGACGACGGGACTTACCTTGACACGCTCAACGTCGAGCCTTCCCCTAACGGTGGTACTGCCGACAAAGAGCAGGTGATGGCCGTCCTCTTCTCCCTCAGCCAGTTGATCGCCTATCTCGAAGGGCAGATCGGCTTGCCCGCGAGCGGCGGCGAGGAAGTCAGCACGGACAACCGAAGTTACATCAACAACGACAACAGCGTTGACATGCGCGGTGCGGTCTTCAGCCCGGCATCCGGCAATCCACTCATCGACCCCGATTCGGTGGGGAAGTTGATCGGTGGGGAACGTGGCCAGAAGGTAGCAGACATGCTGCGGTCAGTCTTCGAGGCGCGCGCGGCGAAGCAGGACGAAGGAACCGACGACGGGGAAGAAGAAGCTTGACCGAGGGGCGGAGCGCACCCGGATCGCCGGGAACCAACACGTGAGGCAGGGACGAACGCCGACCGCTCCCACACCCCGCAAACCACAAAGCCTGCGCGGTCCCTGAGCTTGTCGAAGGGCGCGCGGAACATTCTGTAGCAACACGACAACAAAAAGAGCGGGGTCTGCGCCCCGCTCTTTCG
>JAKPPK010000567.1 GCA_029547385.1 Candidatus Latescibacterota bacterium | reverse complement strand
ATTTCCTTCCAGGGCGCTCGGTTTGTCGGAACGGGATGATGTCGGATTGAGGCACTCCCGGCAATGGATATCCTGAGCCGGGTCTCTCAGCGGTGAGCGGCGAAGTGAACGATCCTCCCTGCTGCGACTTTTCCACGCCGGCGAGCAGAACAGAACGACAGTCCGGTTCGCGGAACGTGGGGTTTGAATGGGCCACGGCACGGTGGCGCAGCTAAAGATGCAGGCGATGCGGCCAGACGCAGAGCATACGGATTCAGGGACTCAGAGAACTACAGAGTCAGAGAGGGTACTATGCCGCCAACCGGCCCGGCGCCCCACTGAATTGGAGAACTTGTGGAGAATCGAACGCTATGCTGCTGACTTATCAGTGCCCTGCTCAACTGGAGAACCTGGGGAATCGTGGCGGTCCGGACGGGCAACGCAGTCCCCGGAGGACCGGTCACACGAAGTACCTGTGGTCAAGATGGAGATTCTGAGTGTGACAAACGCGGGATCGTCTCGATCCTGCGTTGCCGGTCTGAACCGAAGGTGAAGACTGGCGGTCCGGACGGGATACGAAGTCCCCGGAGGACCGGTCACACGAAGTGCCTGTGGTCAAGATGGAGATTCTGAGTGTGACAAACGCGGGATCGCCTCGATCCTGCGTTGCCAGTCTTTGCCGAAGGGAAAGACTGGCGGTCCGGACGGGAAACGAAGTCCCCGGAAGGACTAGTCCCGCTGACACCATTGGTCGTCCGGACGGGATACGAAGTCCCCGGAAGGACCGGTCTCGCGAACTGAACCGGTCTATAAAACTGATGTGAGCGAGACAAAACGCAGTCTCAAGAAGAGACTGCGTTGCTGGTCTGAACCGAAGGTGAAGACTGGCGGTCCGGACGGGCAACGCAGTCCCCGGAAGAACCTGTCCTGCTAAAATCTTTGGCGGTCCGGACGGGATACGCAGTCCCCGGCCGGACCCGCAGTGCGAGCTGAACAGGCTCAAGTATGGGTGCGAGCGCTGCTGCGGCGCCGGCGAGCAGAACAAAACAGCAGTTCCGTTCATTGGGATGTACGGTTTGAATGGCCTTTGGCACGCTTGTTCCACAAACGGCGCCGGCGACGCGGCCACTTCCCGCAGGCGCGGGAAGTGGCGGTCCGGACGGGAAGCGAAGCCCCCGAAAGGACCGGTCACACGAAGTACCTGTGGTCAAGATGGAGATTCTGAGTGTGACAAACGCGGGATCGCCTCGATCCTGCGTTGCCAGTCTTTGCCGAAGGGAAAGACTGGCGGTCCGGACGGGACTCGAACCCGCAACTTCCGCCGTGACAGGGCGGTGCTCTAACCAAATTGAACTACCGGACCACCGTTTGCAGGCGGGATTTATAT
>JAKPPK010000562.1 GCA_029547385.1 Candidatus Latescibacterota bacterium | reverse complement strand
CGGCCCGGACGTGAGCTCGGCAATTTCCTGAATGATTGCCAGCGCCCCGGGGCCGTGGATGAATGTATGTACCGCCTTCTTGTCCGAAGCGGCTCCGATTCCGAACGCCAGGCGCGCCACAGACTCCAGGACCTCCTCGGGCGCGCCGATGAACGCGGGGCTGAGATGCAGCACCAGAGGCGCATCCTTCCCTCGCCCGCACCGGTAAATGTGGCTGTGGTCATCCAGGGTCACCACCGGTGCGGAGGAATCAGCTCCTTCACGTCGTCTTAGCTCGCCGCAGATGCGCTTCAGATTCGCCGCAGTCCTCACGTATGCGCGTGTCGTCTGGACGTTCGACAGGTAGCGGAGAAGACCGTACCCGCGGCGGGACCGCACGGCCATTTCACGGGGATCAACTCCTCGCGCCCGGCACAAGTCCTCGATTTCCCCTGCGGCAGCCAGAACGCGGGCGTGACAGCGTTCCACAAAACACTCGCTGGATTCGTCTTCTGTGCCGGAGCCCAGATCGGTCAGCACTGCCCCTGTCAGGCGAACTACTGAGGAAATCCGGACAGGTGTACTGACGGCCACGGGGCGGGGTTTCACGCGGTCGAGGTGCGCCGTATCGAGGTCGTTCAAAAATGCGAAGGCTTCCCTCGAAGGCCGTGGCAGCGCTTCCGGCCTGGTACCGTAGTTCTGGCATATTGCCCGTACCTCCGCAACTACCGACCGAACATAGTGCGCCAGCCTGTCGGCGTCTTTCAGAGTAAGCCTGCCGCGCATACGTGTTTCGACATAGCGCACGGCTCGGACAAGGCCACGGATTCGCAACGAAGGCATGGATGGGCGCCGAGAGGCACCGGCCGGGGTTTCACGCCCCGACCGGCACCAATCACGAGGTCATTTTTCGAACGGTGGGAGCGGCGGCAGCGATATGCTCTTCGGCGCGCGCTCACGGATGAGATACGCTTCGAGCCAACCGCGGTTCTTCTCGGGGTGTGACGTCGCCATGATAATCTTCTCGTGGTCCAGATTGTTGATCCGCTCATTTGCCGCTCTGAGCGCATCAAAACAGTTCTTCAGCGCTTGCTGCACCGGCATGCGTTCCGGGTTGATATCCGGCCCGAAATACCCCTTGTAACCGTACATCTTCAGAACGTAGAGCGACGCCTCTGTCGATTCCGGAGAAAGCACGCCTACGTTCAAATCCTGGTCGTAATTGCCCAGCGGCTGGCTGTTCCAGTGCGTATGTGCCAGTCTGCCGTATTCCATGATCAGGCTGAAGCTGTAGGGTGCGTCCTCAAAGCCCATCAGCATATGACCGACTTCGGGGTTCATACACATCATCGCATGCCCCTCGGCCAGAAGCTTCACGTTTTCCGGAGCTTTCAAAAGCGACTCGACTTTCGCGCACAGAAGCAGCCCTTCAGCAGTCGTTCCGTAAAGAATGTGTCCTCGCGGTTCGTAGGGTTTCGGTTCTTCGGCCACTCTGATTCCCGGCACTGCGTCCATCGCCTCGGCAAGTCCCTCGGCAAACCGGTCCCGGGCGGCAACCATATCCATGCCAAACGGATTCTCATATCCGTCTATTCCCGGCCACACGATTGCGAAATCCGTGTTCAATTCCTTGTTCAGTTTGAGCGCGGCAACCGTGCGGTCGATAGCCTTTTTCCGAACGGAGGGGATTGGAGAGGAAAGCGATCCCCATTCGAATTCGCTATCGAAAAACAACCCCGGTATTACCGTTGCCAGACGAACGCCTGCATTCTTCTCAAGGTCTTTGTAAAGATGAACGTTATCTTCATTCACTTCATTCGGATAGTGCGCTTCGACTGCTTTCAGTCCGTAACGGGAGAGCTCCGCCGCGACCTCCAGGCGTTCCTTGATCGTCAAATTCGGCGTGTAGCGGTCGTGGAACCGCCCACCTCCCGGCGCGAAAAACCATACGCCTGCGGAAAACGCAAGGTCGAGCGAGAAACTGTTGAGATGAGCGATCATCTCTTCCGGGGTACGACGTTTCTTTTGTCCTCGCAGGTCTACGAGTGCCATAGGAACCCTCCTTCTTTGCAGGATCGGCTCTGTTCAGGTACCTACGCGTGCCTTTCAGAGTCGGTTGCCGAAATCCTTCCGTCCGTTCAACCCAGCAGAGTCAAATATACATGCAAGGCACAACCAGACACACGGATCCGCTGGAGGGTATGCGCCCCAGGCTTGGCGCACGTTCGCTAGAAGTAGAGGGCAAAAAAGCGGGTGCCATCCTCCCTGAATCGGACGGCGGGCGAGGGCAGGTGAACGTAACGCAAAGGCGCCAGCGCGCGGGAAAGCCACCCGGGGCCGACGTTTGCACGCGTCGGATCAATATCCAAGCCAAGGTAATACTCACGCATACGCCCGGAGGAGGCAAACGCGTTCTCAACGCCGTAACCGGCCGCTATTCCTAACCACGCAGGCACGGCACCGCTTACCGGCCGTGGCAGTGTTTCCTTGAGGTTGAGAACCAGCCAGTAGGTCTGGCGGTCATAGTCTTCGAGGATATTCCCGTTGTTTCCATGCTCTTCAAACCGTCGTGTATGGTAGCTGATTTTGAACGTTACCGTCTTCAGAGGGTGCCACATTTCCTGAGCGAGCGGGAAAAACGCGCCCGCGATATTGGCCGCATAGTCCGCGGTGCTGAAACCGAACTTCGCGGTGTAACCGTCCAGAACCTCGACCTGACTCAACGTTGCAAGGCTCGTTACGCCTCCCCAGAACAGGGCCTGCGTGCGCGTCATTCCGGTCCACTCGTACGATTCCGCGGCCAGCCGCGCCATGGATTGCCCCGCAAAGGCGTGCGCAGCTTTGTCCACCTCCATCGCGTACCCGTTCCACCAGTCATTGATGACGTGCATGTCGGATTTCGTTCCGCTCCACCAGGGCTTTTTCAACGTTTCGTAAAACGCAACGTCGTACACACCCACTCCTGCGAGAGCAATGGCAAGCCGCCCGCGTGAAATACCCTGATGGCGGTATGGAGGGAGGTCGTCCAGTGAGAAGTTCCCTTCCCGTGCAGCGGGCAAAGGCAGAGCAGGAGCCCCTTCGCGCGCAGATGAGTGCGTCTCCACCTGGGGCGCCTCCTCTGAATGCGCCAGTCCATGGGTGAAAACGACCGCCACCGCGCAAAGAACGGCAAATCGCCTCATGGGAGGATCCCCGCGCGAATAAGGCGAACCTGCGTACTCATCCGAACCACATCACGCGCAGCAAGCCTTTGCAGTGATACGAGGGGAGCACCCGACCGCATAGTCGTCACAACGGCGAAATATCGCAGTTCGGTGCCCTGGCGTTCCCGCGAATCGCCGTAGGCTACAATCGTTGCCTGCGTGAAACCTCTGACCGCGGGGAAAAGACGGTACTCGCGCGCTTCCGACTCCGTGATCGTTTCACTCAGCACGTCGTGCAGGCGAACTATTCTTCCCATATGCGCGTACTGGTCGAAAAGGGCCGCGCTCCGTTCGGAATCAAAACTGCTGCCCGGTAAAAGACTCTCCGAAATGTTCCCCGAGGCGCCCGAAGTCATCTTGTCCGCGAGGTACTGGTCCGGCGTTCGGCCGTTGCTCTCCGCTTCTCCCGGCGAAAGCAGGACATAATCTACCCGCGGTACCGCGTTTCGAATCCTTTTCCCGATAAGCCACCCGACAAACGTTCCCAGCGCCGCAAAACCGACGCTGTAGAAGAACATGCGCGCCGCGGGAGACACACTCGATCCGCCCGCAGGCTGGTCCGTTCCATTGTACGGACGCGGGCTGCTGCTGCCGCCTTGTCCGCCGATGTACACGACAGTGTTTGAGTTGCTCGAATTGCTGCCGGATGAGTTTGACGTCGGCGACGGTGATGTCCCGCCGCCCGCCGAGCTTCCAGACGACTCTCCGCTTGACGATCCTTGCCCGTCCTCATAGGTGTTTGAGCCGGTCTCTGTAGGATCGCTTCCGGTAGAAGAGGCGCTCGAACCCGTTGCCGGGTCGCTTCCGGCAGTTGATTCCGAGGGGGTATCCGCTCCCGCGCTGGAACCATCTTCCCCCGTTGTTGCGGAGGATTGGCTGTACGAATATGGGGCGCTGGTGCTGGAGCCGTTTTCGGGGTCACTGCTCTCGTCACCGTCCAGTACCCTCGCTCGGCGGGAAGCGGAGGACGGGGTGGCTGCTGTCTGGCTTCGCGTGAAGTACGAGAGGGCAACTCCGGCGCCGAAGCCGATCAGTCCGCCAACAATCGCGCCATCTCTGGCGTGGGAGAGGTCAACGACGTTGACGACGTACGCAATCGAATTGACCGGGATTTCGCGTAGCCCGTCTTCCGAGCTCACTTCCACATACGTGGCGCCCCCGTACACGAATCTTCCGGAGATGCATTCGCCTGACTGCGTCCCCACGATCACACCGCGACCTTTCCTGAGCGCCTTCCACAGGCTCTGATAACGCCACGGACCGACGATCGACATACCGTTCGCGGCGGGTAGTGTCCGGCTGGCGGCGCTCACCGGCACCTGCCCGGACAGCAACGCGATCAGCGTCGCGACAAGGCAGCGGCGAAAACCGGGTGCCCGGGGAAAGCAATAACCGTCCGCCCGCATGGTTCTCAGTCCCTCGGTCAGAATTCGTGATCACGCGTGTGCCACTGTCCTGTGGGGCAAAACTGATGCCACATGGCGATGGTTTCGCCAGCAAACCGCAGCGCAGATTTTGTCCGGTTCCACAGAGACGGGAAGATACGTACGGAGACGGCAACTGCATGTTCAGACTGGTGTGGCGCGCAGGGCGGGAACCTGTCGGGTTGCACACGCGGAAACGAACACGTGGTGCGTGCACGGAGTATCCATTCGGATACTTGTCAACAGGCGGAATTCAGGTGGTCATCTGCTGCAACTTTTCGATTGCCTCATCGGTACCGATGATCACGAGTGTGTCACTTGCCTTGATGACAAAATCTGCCCGCGGCAGAATAGTGGCCTCCGGGATAAGCTGCCGTATCAATACCACCTGGACACCGAATCTCGTGGGAAGCCCCAAGTCCGCGAGCGTCTTTCCCTCAAATTCGCTTGGCACCGCGATTTCCACAAGGCTGATACCGGGTTCAATCGCGATGGAACGAAGAACATTCAGGTCAGCCAGCTCATGAGCAAGCTGGTATGCTGCTTCGCGTTCGGGAAAAATCACCCGGGAGACGTTCAACATGTCCATCAGTCGGACATGGTCGTTGTGCGCGGCCTTCACGATGATGTTCTTGGCGCCCAGCTCGCGGAGATGGAGACACGTGAGAATACTGGTGTCCAGTCGGTCGCCCACGCTTACGACAACGTAGTCGAACGACGACACACCGAGTTCCTTCAATGTGTCAACGGACGATGCGTCGCCTATGAGCGGCTTTTGAACGACCGTTTTCACCATTTCAACCCGCGCGGGATCCGAATCAATCGCGGCGATATAAAAATTGGAACCTGCCAGGCGACTTACGAGGTGGTGGCCGAAGGATCCGAGGCCGATCATCAAGAGTGAGCGCATGGAGTCTACCCTATCATCAAGTCTTCTTCGGGGTACATGAGTGCCGCTCGCCTGCGTGATGCCTTCCCGATCAGTGTCGCGGCAAGCGTCAACGGTCCGACTCTCCCGACAAACATGATACCAATGATCACGATTTTTCCCGCAGGCGTCAGCGTCGGCGTGATCCCCGTACTCAGCCCGACGGTTCCAAACGCCGATGTTACCTCAAAAAGCAGGGGAAGGAACTTGGCGCGGGAAGCTTCCACCGTCACGCCCGCAAGTTCCGTGAGCTGCAACGCAAGGGTGCCCACTGCGATCAGCAGCATCGCACCAAAAAAGAGCGCCGCCGCTCGCGCGATGGTGTCTCCCGGAACGCTCCTATTCCACGCTTCTGGCTTCGGTCGGTCATGAATCCGGGCGAGAACGGACAACACAAGAACGCCCACCGTGGTAACTTTGACCCCGCCCGCGCACGAACCGGGAGCGGCGCCAATGAACATCAGCACGATCAGAATCATCAGCGTGTCGTTGGACAAGGCCGCGATATCCACGGTGTTGAAACCTGCGGTCCGCGCTGTCACAGATTGGAAAAGCGAAGCAAGAACGCGGGATTTCAGCCCCAATCCCCCGAACACCCCGTACATCTCGAGCACGAAGATGGCCACCGCACCGGACAGAATGAGTATCAGGGTTGCAAACAGAACCAGCTTCGTCTGCAGAAGGAGCTTGAACCATCGGCGACGACCCGTGACGAGACGCCACAGCTCAAACGTAACGATAAATCCGAGACCGCCGGTAACGATCAACACCATGACGATCACGTTGACCAGAAGATCATCTCGGAAAGGCAGGAGGCTGTAACTGAAGCTTGAGAAACCCGCGTTGCAGAAAGCACTTATCGCATGGAAAACACCATGAAAGGCGGCATCCGACAATTCCTGTTGTTCCCTGAGAAACGCGAAGGTCAACAACAATGCACCCACCGCCTCACAGACCGCGGTCACAAGGAATATCCACCGGAGCATCCGTCTGGGAGGAAGCCTCCGGTCGCTGGTAAACACATTGGCCAGCCACTCGCTCTGATCGGGCGATCCGCTCCGTTGAACGATTGTTACCAGGAGCAGTGAATACGTCATTATCCCGAGTCCACCGATCTGGATAAGCGCCAGAATCACCCATTGGCCGGCGAGGCTCAATCGCGTGCCGATATCCACCGTCGCTAGTCCGGTCACGCACACCGCGCTGGTGCTCTGGAACAGGGCGTCAAGGTAAGGGAGGCCAGGACCGCGGACGGATACCGGAAGCCACAACAGGAGGCTTCCTGCAAGTATCAGCAGGGCAAAACTTCCCGCAAAGACGCCCGGCGAAGCCCAGGACAAACGGAAACGGTGACCGAAACCGGCTCGGTGGGGAGTCATAGCAACCCGAAAGCAGTCATCTCGAATGGCACTGCAACTGGTAGTCGCAACCCGGGTGAAGCCCGTACCCTTAAGAATACCAAATTCGTTACGCCCTGCAACGCTGCGTATGCGGATAGGCACAGGCGGCACAGGCAACGCGCGAAGTAGCAACACCCCGTGGAATGACTTTGACCCCGAAAACGATTTGCCGGTCGGTTCACGCGATGTTCACGCGGAACCTGGCCCTCCTCTGGATCGGTCAGACGATCAGCATGGCAGGGGATTCCGTCTACACCAAGGCGCTCATATGGCTTTTGCTGGACATGACAGGCTCCTCCGGAACCACCGGCCTTGTTGCAGTGAGCGCGTATCTTCCAACACTCCTTACCGGCGTCTGGGCGGGAGCAGTGGTTGACCGAAGCGACCACAGGAGAGTGATGATCGCGGCGGATGGAGTCCGCGCAATGCTCGTTCTTTTGGTCCCGATTTTGTTCGCTGCCGGAGCACTCACGCCTTCCCTTCTGTTTTGCATCACATTCCTGGTTGCCACGGGTGCGACGTTCTTCAACCCTGCGCGGGACGCCCTTATTCCGTCGCTTGTATCCGAACGAACGCACCTCCTCCGGGCCAACGCGCTCATCCAGTCGTCGTGGATGTTCGCGCTGCTCCTCGGCCCTGCCGTGGCGATGGCTCTCCTTTCAATTCTCGGGGCTCGCACGCAGCACCTGTTCATTTTCGGGGCCGCGGCATATCTCGTCAGCCTCGTGTGTATCGTTGCTCTGGACACTCCGCGAAAGACTCAGGATTCTGCACGGGGACCGTCGACTCTGCATCGTGATCTCGCGGAAGGCGTTCGCTACGCGTTCAAAAACCGCGTTGTGCGCGGTCTGCTTCTGATTACTGCAGCGGACAACCTGTTCATCATGGGGCCGGCAGGGGTCGGCATGGCCGTGTTCGTTCGAGAGGTTCTGAAACGAGATATCGGAAGCCTCATGGCGATAGAAGTGTGTTACGCAATCGGAATGATTGCGGGTACTGCACTTCTTCCGTTGTGGAACAAACGTCTCGGATACGGGAAGATTCTTATCGCAGGAATGGTGTTGGACGGGGCAACCTTCGTACCCCTGTTGTGGGTCGACTCGTTGTGGGGAACAATGGCGACGATTGTGATTCACAGCCTCGCAATCCCGCTGCTCGTCGTTCCGCGGCCCGCGCTTGTACAACACATTGTGCCGGTGAATCTTCAGGGGCGGGTGTTCAGTATGATCGGTGTTACTGTGGTAGGATTCACGGCCATTTCCACCGGGCTGACGGGTCTGGTAACGGAATGGATTCCCATGCCGCAGGTGTACGCGTTCATCGGGGTGGCGGCCGCGTTGTGTGGTGTCTGGGGATACACCATGAAAGACCTGCGGGAAGCCGTTTCAGCGAGCAGGGGCCGCGGTTAACCATCCGGTTGAAAATCCCGCCCGCACTCTCCCCGCGTATCTTTGATTAGCACATCTCGTTGGCAAGGATTCTGCTCGTTCAGGGACCACGATGATTTGCGGTGCAAAAGGCGCCGGTTCAGCCCGGCAACCCGGCGAAGAAACATGATGCTTGGCGACCTGCCACCGGCCAGCGATCCACTGGTGCGCCGCGTGGCTGCATGCGTTCGAAATCACGAGTTGCTGGTTCCCGGCGCGTCGGTTCTGCTTGCAGTCTCAGGCGGCGCGGATAGCGTGGCGCTTGCTCTCGTCTTCCATGCCCTTGCGGCAGAGTGGCATCTTTCTCTCCGGATTGCCCACATCCACCATGGCCTTCGTGGCAGAGAAGCCGACGGGGATGCACGCTGGGTGGCCGAGTTCGCGGCGGCGCTGGATGTACCGTGCGACGTCGTCCACGTCGACGTGCCGGCGTTGAAAGAAAAGGAACGCGGCTCGATTGAAGACATTGCCAGAACGGCCCGTTATCGTGAACTGAAACGCGTGCAATCAGCATACGGGATGGAGGTTCTGGCAACAGCTCATCATCTCGACGATCAGGCGGAAACCGTCCTCCACCATCTTCTTCGTGGCTCTGGAATTACCGGACTCGGCGGCATGCCATGGAAGACGGATGAAGGCCACATCCGTCCGCTCCTCGAAATATCGCGCAAGGAGATACGTGACTGGTTGCGCCGTTGGGATGTGCCGTGGCGGGAGGATTCGTCCAACGCCTCGTTGACGTTGACGCGCAATCGTATTCGCCACGAGCTCCTCCCGTTGCTGCAAAAGGAGTGGAATCCTGAAGTGTCGCGGGCGCTCTACCGGCTCGCGGATGTTGCCCGGGCGGAAGATGAAGCGTTTGAAAAGTGGGCCGAAAAGGCGCTTGATGATGCACTTGTGTCAAAAACCCGGGACCTTGTTCTCCTTGATATCCCTTGTCTGAAGAGGTACCCTTTAGGATTAAGGCGAAGAGTGTACCGTCGCGCGGTGCTTGGGCTTTCGTCGATTGAAGCGCCTCTCAGTTATGCCGAGACAGCGGCGCTCGACAGCCTGCACGAACGGCGCACACAGGTGTCGTTCCGCCGCCGCTTCCGGGCGTGGAGCACGCGGAGTCATGTTGCCTTCGAATCGTTCGACGCCTGGCGCGGACCGACGGAGCTTCTTCCGGGGACACGCACCGAAGTTCCCTCGTGGGGCGCTTTTTTGGTAACCACGGCAGCAGGCTGTTTCCTTCGCCCCGGCACCGATTTGCAGTGTCAGGCATCGTTCAGTTCTGACGAACTCGCGATGCCTCTTCATGTCCGCCGTTGGCGTGCGGGAGATCGCGTGCGATGGGGTGCGTCAGAGAAGCTTGTCGCAGACCTGCTCCGCGGAAAAAAACGGAATGCAGACCCGAGAACCGCGGTTGTTGTGTGCGACAGTCGGCGAGTTGTCTGGGTGCCCGACCTCGGCGACATTCGCGTAACAGCGAAGAAGGACACGAATTACGTGACCATAATCCGGGAATCCTGGCGTGTCTAGTCGAGACTCTCGATTGCCAGAGGTTTTGATTCCCGCGGAAGACATCGCGCGCCGCGTCACTGAACTCGGGAGGAAGCTGTCTGCTGACTACGCCACGGTCGATGTGGGAAATGCCGGCGCTGAGGAGCTTGTTGTCCTCGGCGTTCTCAAAGGTGCGTTCATGTTCCTCGCCGATCTGGTGCGGGCCGTGTCCATACCCATCGTTGTGGACTTTGTGCGCGCGGCGAGCTACGGTTCAGGCCGCGTTTCGTCGGGGGATGTGCGGATCGAGCCCATCGCATGGCCGTATGGCGAGGGACGCGACGTGCTTGTGGTGGAAGACGTTCTCGATACGGGAAAAACCCTGGACGCGGTAGTCAGGGCACTGGAAGGTTTCCGTCCACGGTCGGTGAAAACCCTCGCGTTGTTGCGAAAACCGGAGGCGAAATGGCCCGTCGACTACGTCGGTTTTGAAATCGAGGATCGGTTCGTCGTCGGTTATGGCTTGGACGACGCGGGAAAATGGCGCCAGTTGCCCTACATAGGGGTTCCCCGTGATGGCGGTGAACGGCGCTGACAGGTAATGCCAAATCGGAAAAGAGAGTGTTGATGAACGCTGAGCAATCCGGTACCAACGATAAATCACCGAGAAACACACCGCGGAAAAGACGACCGAGAAGAGGGGGGAACATATCTCGAGAGCAACCGAGAAATGCCCCGGTTCACGGCTCACACCAGCGTGCCGCCCGCGATGACAGGACAGCGCATGCTCCTCAGTCCGCGCGCCCGTCTGCGGTGAGTGGGGATGCGGAATTCCTTGAGCAGCGCAAGCTGGAAAACCAAACTCCGCGAGCGCGCGGATTCAAAAACACCGTTTCCCCACGAAAACGGCGGCGTTTCCGCCAACCCTGGACTGCCGGTCGAACCGTCACCATCGTAATCCTGCTTCTTCTTCTGGCGGTGGTTTTCTGGAGAACCATTGCGGGTTCCCGTGCGCGCAACACGATCTCATACACGGAATTCACCACGGAATTCATGGCGTCGGGCAACGTGAACTCCGTCAGAATAATCGGCGACCGCCTTGAAGCGACGCTGAAAAAGCCTTTCGGCGAACGTAAGTTGGTGTACCTGGGTTCTCTGCAGCTCACACCTTCTCTGATCGATTCCTGGGCCCAACAGGGCGTCACGATCGAATTCCACGCCGCCACAAACGTATGGGGAATCATTGTCGGGACCCTGCCGTACGTGACGATTCTCGTCGTTGTGTATTTCCTGTTTCGCAACGTGTCCGGGGGACAGAAAGGCGTTTTCTCGTTCGGAGAGAGTCGAGCGCGCGAGATAACCGCGGACATGCCCGGAGTAACCTTCGCGGAAGTCGCAGGTGTCGAGGAAGCGAAGCAGGAGTTGCAGGAGATAGTGGAGTTTCTGCGCGATCCCCAGAAGTTCCAGCGCCTGGGTGGGCGGATCCCTCGCGGTGTTCTCATGGTCGGCCCACCCGGCACGGGCAAGACCTACCTTGCCCGCGCCATCGCAGGGGAAGCACGAGTTCCCTTCTTCAGCATCAGTGGCTCCGATTTCGTCGAAATGTTCGTTGGAGTTGGTGCCTCGCGCGTGCGTGACCTTTTTGAAAAGGCGAAAAAGAAAGCGCCATGCATCGTATTTATCGACGAAATTGACGCGGTGGGAAGGCATCGGGGGGCTGGCCTCGGTGGCGGACACGACGAGCGCGAGCAGACGCTGAACCAGCTTCTTGTGGAAATGGATGGGTTCAGCAGTCAATCCACCGTGATACTGATGGCGGCCACGAACAGGCCTGACGTACTCGACCCCGCCCTGTTACGCCCGGGGCGATTCGATCGTCATATCGTGGTCAATATGCCCGACGTGAGGGGCCGTGAGGGGATACTTCGCATTCACACACGAGGTATCCCGCTGGCGCGCAATGTGGATCTTCACACCATCGCAAGGGGCACGCCGGGTCTCTCGGGGGCTGACTTGCGGAATCTGGCGAATGAGGCCGCACTTCTTGCCGCGCGGAACAACCGCAGCGAAGTTGGCATGCGCGAATTCGAGATCGCAAAAGAAAAGGTCATGTGGGGATCTGAACGGCGCAGCCTCGTCATGTCCGAGGAGGAACGGCGTGTCACTGCGGTGCATGAAGCAGGTCACGCCCTTGTGGCAATCTGCCATCCCGTCGCTGATTCCGTGCACAAAGTGACTATTGTCCCGCGCGGGAGGTCCCTCGGGCTTACCGCGTTTCTGCCCGGCGACGAGCGACACACGGTTTCCCGGCACTGGTGTGATGCGAAACTCACCAGTATTCTCGGGGGGCGCGCCGCCGAGGAGATCGTTCTCGGGGACATCACCAACGGCGCGGCAAACGATATCGAGCTTGCGACCGAGCTGGCACGGAAGATGGTCTGTGAGTGGGGAATGAGCAAACTTGTCGGGCCCGTCGCCCTTCTCCGGAAAGGCGAAGAGGTGTTCGTCGCGAAAGAACTCGGGCGTTCCGCCGAGGTGAGCGAACAGACGCTGCAAATTATTGACAAAGAGGTCAACCGAATCGTTGAGGCCGCGCTGGCGAAGGCGCGAGACATTCTGGAGCAGCGACGAACGGCCCTTGACGCGCTGTCCGCGGCATTGCTTGCGAGAGAGGTACTTGACAGGCAACAGATCGACGCCCTGATTGCACCTCTTTTGGAGCCGCCAAGCAGTTCTCCGGTGAGCGAAAGCGCGGAATCGGTCCCGAAGGTGATTGACCGAACAGGCACAGATGCAGCGCCCTCCGCGGTCAGATCCGCGCGACCCGAGAAGGGTCCGGAAGCACGTGTCAGACGGAGCAAACGGGTTGAGGGTTCAGAAGCAGAACAGCCTTCACCGGTAAATCAGCCCGAATCGGTTCAGTCCGAAATTCGGGCCGAAACAGCTCCGCCCGTCCGGGAACCGGTGTCAGTGCCAGCGCCGAGCCCGCCCGTGATGTACGGCAGGCGGCCCAAAATGGTCAAGCGCTTCGCCCTTCCGACGTCGCAGGTTCCCGAGAACGGAATACCCGTTGCGAGTGTTGTTTCTGAAGCTCCCATTCTGTACGGGAGATCCTTGCGCTCCGAAGTCCGGACGAAGGCGCAGTCGCAGCCGCTCGAGGCGTTCCCTCAGGCCCACGCTTCCGAGGGGAATTCCCAGGGTAGCCGTGAGCCCGAAGAGGGAAGTACCATTTCCCGAACGGTTTCCGGTGAGCAGATCAGCGCGGCTGACATGGCCGAGAACGACCGGCAGGAAGCGATCGGCGGCGCGCAGGAAAACACTCCGCAGAGCGCGGACACGAATGGTGACATCGAACCTGGTGCGGCAGACACGCTGGCGAAGGTTGACGAGGCAGTCGGTTCCACCTGACAAAGCGGACGAGGCAGAAAACGTTCACACTCTTTCATGTCGGTTTCATGGACATCACCGTGGCTGATGTCCTCGACGTTGCTCTCTTAACATTTATCTTTTACAAGAGCTTCGTCCTTCTGCGCGGCACGCGTTCTGCCCCCATGGTGATCGGGCTCATCATTCTGCTTGCGATCGCCGTGATCGCGGAACGTGCGGAGATGGTCGGGTCGAACTGGCTCCTGACGCAAGTGAAAACCGTCTGGCTCATCGGGCTGGTGATTGTGTTTCAGACGGAGCTGCGCCGGCTGCTTACGTACCTTGGACAGAACAGGCTCTTCCGTCCATTCCTCGCCGAGGCGCCGGACCAGACCGTGAATGAAGTGGTCGCGGCATGCAAGACCCTCTCCGAGCAGGGAATAGGGGCTCTCATCGTCATTACGCGCGACGTGGGACTGGCCGGAATTTTGGAGACGGGTACGCGAATCCGGGCCGAAGTGAGCGCCTCGCTCATCGTGTCGCTGTTTGTTCCGAAGACGCCGTTGCACGACGGGGCAGTCGTAATTTCTGGGAACCAGATTGAAGCTGCCAAGTGCATACTTCCACTGACGCAGAATGCAGTGGATCCCAGCCTCGGTACTCGCCACAGGGCGGCGCTGGGAGTCTCCGAGGAATCAGACGCGGTGGTCATTGTTGTGTCCGAAGAAACGAGCAAGATATCTGTCGCCGTTGACGGCGTGCTGGAACGCGCGCTGTCGCCGGAAGAACTGCGTGCGCGTCTTTTCCGTGAGCTGAATCCGCAGGGCAGGAAAGCATGAGCAGGAACCATCGCATCGTGTCGACATTGTTTTTATCCCGTTCTTTTCAATCTGATGCCGCCTTGTCGGACTGGACTGCCGGAGTTTCTGCGGGAAGGAGCCGCGTCTTGCCCGAAAGGTTGTTCCCCTGGGTATTGCTCCTCATTCTGTTCTTTTCGCCGCCTTCCCGAGGCGAGGTCAAAGTACTCAATTCGGATGCGGATGGGCTGGATGTGGAGATAACCGCTCCTCTTGAAATTGATGGTGCCAATCCTGCGAAGTTGCGAATTCCCGGATGGGAAACCACGTCAGACCCGTCCCAACCGGGCGTGCCGTATCTTGTTGTTCCCATCGTGGTGCCGTCGGAAGGGGCAGTGAGCGCATCCGTCACAGCGCAGACCGACACGTTTGCGCGGTGCGGCCCGGTGGAAAAGGGGAGTGGCGATCGTCCCATCGGGCTTGACGACGAGGTGGCAGGCGCCGCAGCGTGGTCGGACCCGGGCAGGCAGCTCGTTTCAGTAGAGATTACGGGCGTTGCTCGCGATGTACGGATGGCGAGACTCGTCGTCTGCCCGGTGAGTGTAGTGGAAGGCGGTGTTCGCTGGACGAAGTCGCTTCGCGTCGCGGTGCGCTTTGCCTCGGAGAGCACGGTGCCGCTAGCGAGAGCCGCGAGGCAAGATACCGATCATCCTGCGGTGGGCGCCCTCAATGCCGATTTGATACCGCTATTCGGACGAACGGGGACCGCTCAACCCGCGGAACGGGTTGCGGCGTCTCAGAACTCATATCGCGTGCGTTTTTATGTCCGCTATGAGGGGATCTACCGCATCACAGGCGCCGATCTGAAAAAATGGACACAGGGCAGTCCCATAATTTGGGAAACTGTCGACCCCCGCACGTTCCGGTTGGAGGAATCGGGCAGGGAGATACCCATATACGTGGAAGGTGAGGAACGTGGCGTTGTCGAAGACTCGCTCGCGATTGAGTTCTTCGCGCGGCCGAACATCGGCAGGTACCAGTCCGTTGCGCCAGACCTGTACCGGGACCCCTTCGTGGAAATGGGGATTTACAACCTTTCGTGGGGCCACGGGCCGGGCGCACGCCTTTCTGATGAGGATGGTTCTCTGACGACGCCGTCTTCTTCGGCAGATCTGGTTCAGTGCCTTACCTACTGGCATACCGTTCATGCGGAGGAAGACCAGACGTTTGAGCGATTCGGCGGCGCGAATGAGGATTTGATAGATCGTTACATGTGGAAGAGGATTGGCCACGGGGAAACGGCAGAATTCCCCATCCAGCTTGAAAGCCCTGTAAATGACGCGAAAAATCCTCCGATTGTTGAGGTCATGGCTCGGGGTGCGACGTTCAGCCGGCATATCATGGAGGTCCGATTGCAGGGAACCCGGATCGGGACGGCAGGTCTTTCGCCGATCCTGAGAGATCTGGATCTCATCCATTTCAAGCGCAACTCAACACCGGTCACACTGGAGGACGGAGTCAACACGCTCTCGGTCATCACCGGAGATCCCTCCAATCCGGATCCTAACGGGAATGATGTCGTCGCATTGAACTGGTTCGAGGTTACCTACGAACGGAACTATGTGGCGAAGGGCAATTCGATTTCCTTCCGTCGCCCTTCGGAGCCCTCACAGGGGGTGTTTGAGTTCTCTCTGTCCGGCTTCGGCACCCCCGATATTACCGTGTACAAAGTAGGCGTGAGCCGAATACGGAACTTCACCATTGAAACCCCCATCACATCCCGTTCTGAGGGATATACCATTCGCTTTCAGGATCGTATTGACGGCGATGATCCCCGGTACATTGCGGTGGCCTCTTCCCGGAAGCTCAAACCCGATCGCGTGGCGGTGGTGCCGGTGTGGGAACGTCCGCTGACGGACAGAACACGCGCCGCTGATTACCTTATCGTTACCCATTCCGTGCTCCTGGATTCCGTCGCCCGGTTCGCCGAATACCGCAGGAGCGCGCAGGGGGGAAGCCACACTGTGGCGGTTGTGGATGTGGCGCAGATATACGACGAATTCGGATATGGATACCCTGCCGCGGAACCGATTCGGAATTTCCTGAACTATGCCTTCCGGTACTGGGCACAACCTTCATTGCGCTATGTTGTGTTGGTGGGCGATGGGGTGATGAGATTCCCGTCGGACAATGTGGGGCTGCTGGCGTATCCGTTGATTCCCGCGTTTCTGGAAGCCCAGGCGAGATGGGGAGGTACTGAAACCGACCACCCGTATGCGATGCTGGCAGGTGATGACCTTCTGCCCGACATAATCGTGGGGAGAATACCTGCTTCCACGACAAACGATCTCCGTGTCGCCGTGG
>JAKPPK010000555.1 GCA_029547385.1 Candidatus Latescibacterota bacterium | reverse complement strand
GTTTGTCGATCGACAACTGATAAACGCTTGGTAATCCTCCCTACCATCAAAGGACAAGTTACCTTCGCACTGAGTCCTGCATGCCTCACCGGCAGCTCCCTCGGGGCAGTCATTAATACACTCAAACACTGCCTTGCAGGAACCAACGGGATCATCACAGGGATTGCAGTATCCGTTCATGCAGCCGTATTTGCAGTCTTCGATCAGGTCCCCTGAAACATCGCAGGAGTCGAACCAATAGACATCTCCGTCCACGCATCCTCGGTGGTCGTTCGGGGTGCATTCGCAGGAAGCACCAGTGCAGATCATGCCCAGGCTCTTGGCCTGAATCGTTTCGAATTGCAGACAGACGGACATGGCGTTCGCGGGGTGCTCGCTGTCCTTCAGGTAGTACATGCCGCCATCGGTACGGTGCAGATCGAACAGCGTGGGCAGCATCTGCCTCGCCGTTCCGAGATACGCGCAGAAAGTGGGTTCATCTCCGGGCGGCGCGGCATCGCATTCCGCTTGTAGGTCATCGACCCAAGTCGTGAGGGCAGCCTTGGTGATGATCCCAGAGAGGACACCATCATTCATCACGACACCGTCCGGTCCTCCCTCGATCACATCAGCCCTCAGATGGGCGTCAATCAGTCGAATCAGTGATGGCGTTTGCGATTCATCGATAAACGTCGGCATCTCAAGGACCAACGATGGTGACGTCGCGGACAGTTCTCCCTGGGATATCAGGGCATCGAATCGATTCACCGGCCTGCAGTCGGCCCCGTAGGAAATCGGGTCGATCAGGTATCCCGATTCTCCGGTGAGACCAGCAAGAACGAAGGCCGGCGAATCCCAGTAACTCGCCAGGGCCGGGAACTCGAAGAGCGCGACCAGCGCTCCGGAATTGGTCATGTCCACAAACCCGGGATTCAACTGACCAGCCAGTCCCACGAGACCGCTGTCCCCAATCCCGTCCCCAGTGAAATCGAAGCAGGTGGATCCCGCGACCGTCGTGTTCGAAGGCGTCTGCAGGGCGCTCACTGCACCGATCGGCCCCCAGGTTTCGGGAAAATCCGTGCATCCTTCGTTGCAGACGGAGTTGATGCAGAAGCCGCTCGCCGGACATTGGTCGCCGCAAATCGAACAGTTGGCGTCTGTCCCGAGCAGCGTACAAATCCCGTAACAATCGACCTCGCCCGACGGGCAGACGCATTGGCCATCCTCGCAGACCCCTCGCTTGGGGCATACGTCCCCGCAATCCGAACAGTTGTCAGTGGTTCCCAGGGGCGTGCACGTGTCTGCACAGTCTGCCTCGCCAATCGGGCACTGGCACGATCCTGCTCGGCAGGACTGATCCCAACGGCAGGCATCTCCGCATTCGGAGCAATCCGAATTCGTTCCCAGGGGCTTGCAGACACCGAGACAGTCAGTTTCTCCGATTGGGCATCTGCATTCGCCTGCCTGACAACTGCCGCCGACCGGACATGAATCTCCACAGTCGGAGCAATCACTGGTCGTCCCTAACAGCTTGCAGACGCCAGAGCAGTTTTCCTGCCCAATCGCCGCGCAGTCCACGCAAGATCCGTCCAGGCAGGCAAGTGGACACCCCTCAACCACTGCACCCTGGTTACCGCAAGAGTCAATCCAGCAGACGTTGCCACCGCAACATTCCTTGTGGTCCTCGGGTTCGCAGAAGCATTGGCCCGACTGGCACGTTGCTCCCGTTTCGCACGTGCCGCACGATTCACCGTAGACCGGGTCAGGTCCGCACTCAAGACCCGAGCAATCTGACACACACACGTCGTCCTGGCATGTCTGGGAAAGGCAGAACCAGTCATCGGAACACGCTGACCCGAAGCCACCACAGTAGAGTTTCTGGCATGCCGGCGGTTGAATTGCCTGGTTGCATCGAGCGCCACTCGGGCAGTCGTCGTTCGTGACGCACGGAACGGTCGGCAGGCATTCCGGATCGACTGGCGCCGTGCACTCGCCAAGTTCGCATCTCTTCACTCCGACGCACGCGTCCCCGCATTCGGAACAATCAGTGTTCGTCCCCAGTTGCGTGCAGATGCCGAAACAGTTCACCTGACTTCCCGGACATTTGCACTCGCCCGCCTGGCACGAACCGCCCGTTGGACATGAATCTCCGCATTCAGAGCAGTCGGCGTTTGTCCCCAGGGGCTTGCACTCCCCAGAGCAGTCCACCAGCGACACGGGGCACTGGCATTCATCCTCGAGGCAGATCTTGCCTCCAGTGCAGACTCCGCAGGGGCTAACGGGTCCGTCATCCACAGTGTCGTCCACGGTGTCCTTCGACAGATCGTTTCGAATGTCCCCATCCCCATCTCCGGGATCGCCGGCAAGCGCGTCCGACCCAGGATCGTCCACTTGTGCATCCCGCGGACCCGGTCCTCCGGGGTCGGCACCGACCGTGTCGGTACCGAAGCCGAGGTCCGTGTCCGACCCGCTCCCCAGATCGTCTGACGACTCGGAACTTCCGCAGCCCCACAGTGCCGCCGTCAGCGCACACAATACGGTCCATTTCCACATGAAAAGATCCTCCGTCGAAGAAGCGTTCGTTCATATCGTAGCCAAACGTCATGCCGGCACAACCTCAAAAGTAGTCGTCTCCAGGTCCCGTGGTGCAACCTCAACGGGTCGGCTGGTCGCTTTGCTCCGAAGGGAATCAGCGTTCTTCGGAATCGGTGATCCGCCTCGCACGGAATCCGATGGTCGGCAACGTCGAAATGACCGCCTACCCTGGATGCAGGCGACCGGGATTCCCCACGTGGAGGTCCCGGCGTACAGTTGGTCGCCGTTAGCGCACATGATCTGCACCGAATTGCCCACGCTGCCAGCGTCGACGACTGCCACAGTCGCACCGTCCCCAGTTTTGATGCCGGGTCCAGCACCTGCTCAGCGATCATCCCGAGCACCAGGTCCCGTTCCCGGCTCGGACGAGTTGAAAGAAGTTCCGGGATGCCCAGTTTCTTCATCGTCCCGAGCACCGCTCGCACATGGCCCGCCGGAAGGCTCTCAATCGGCTCCACCGCC
Source organism: Candidatus Latescibacterota bacterium (assembly GCA_029547385.1). Taxonomy (GTDB): domain Bacteria; phylum Latescibacterota; class MWCZ01; order MWCZ01; family MWCZ01; genus MWCZ01. The sequence continues at coordinate 1,946 of JAKPPK010000555.1, read as the reverse complement.
TCGTTCACACCGACCAGTTGTTCCCCGGAAAGCACCCGCTTCAGCAGGTCTATCTTGTCTGGCTGCAGATGCGAAATGTTGGCCAGAGTGCGGTTCTTGACCTTGCCGCCTTCGCGGTAACTCTCCCGCAGCAGCACTGCGGGTTTCGACTTCCGGTTGGGTACGATGGCAACGTACATGCCTGCATTGTAGCCGCGTCAATCGCCATGTCAAGTTATTTCGCTGCTACTTACATGACTACGATTCCGCAATTATAGCAAGCACTTTCCAATATGGGGCCTCGCTGAGGTGCCTCTACATCACAGAGAACTTCGGCTTAGGGCGACTGTCCCCTCACGACAAGGGTGCTCCCGGCCTGCGATGAAGGGCGCTACGAGGTTGCCCCCGGCTGCGGTGCTGGTCTCGCAGCGACGAGGTGGCCCCCGGCTGCCGCTTTCTTCGGCCCGTGGTCACTCTTCGTGATTCAAAGGGCGTGCCACAATCGCCGCCCACGATTTTCCGCCTGGGGGTATTCTTGGTGGGCACGGGCGAATCATGATGGATGGGTGCCAGATGACCGGGTAAGCCATGATGATCGCGATGAGGTGGGCAGGTCAGACCCGTTGGATGCGGAGAATGTAGATGAGGGTCACGGTCACGCTCGTATTTTTCGGCTGGGCACTCAGTTCCTGTGGTGGTGAATGCGGTGATAGAGAATTTAGCAGAACACTAGAACACCGACCTCACCAAGCGAAAGCCCAGGTAGTCGTAGCGGTCGCCATGGAAGTCGCCGCCGCGACGAGCCGACCGCACGTACCAGGCGCCATCGAGCCAAGAGCCGCCGCGACCAACCCGGTCAGAGCCTGCAGGCGACTCCCAAGCTGAACCATCACTAGGCGCACCTTCGTAATTGTAGTGATACCCATCCTGAACCCACTCCCAAATATTCCCAGCCATGTCGCATAAGCCCTGAGATGTGTTGCCACTTGGTTTGCTACAAACTGGCCAAGTGCTATCACGGCCACAGCCCTCTTTGACGCCCTCCATTACAGCCAGATCACAAGTCGCCTCTTCATTACCCCAAGGATACCTCCAATCTCGACCGCCACTACGTGCGGCATACTCCCATTCAGCCTCACTCGGTAAACGACCACCTGCCCACTTAGCAAATGCCTGGGCTTGGGACCAATCTACACAATTAATAGGATGAGCTCCACGATCAGATTTGCCCCAATTACAATTGCCTCCGTAATTGGGACCAGTGCAGGCACCAGCATTAACACAAGCCCTATAGTGATCAACAGTCACCTCAGTTTTACTCATTTCAAAGGTTGGTACTGTCACTGAATGAACTGGCTTTTCGTTATTGTAGGAGTGTTCATCATTGGATCCCATATTGAAATTACCACCTTCGATTCGTACCCATTCGACACTAGTATCAACCTTGGAAATACACTTACCATCGGTATCGCAGATCTCATCAGTACCACAAGTACCGCACGACTCCTCGCACACAGGGTCCGGGCCGCACTCCCGACCCAAACAGTACTTGAAGCACCTCTCAACTACGCACTGACCGTTGGAGTTGCAGGTCTTCCCATCAGTACAAGTTCCGCACGACTTCGCGCACACAGGGTCCGGACCGCACTCAAGACCCGAACAGTCCTGTTCACACTCCTCAACTACGCACTGACCTTCAGAATTGCAGGTCTTCCCAGCAGTGCATGTCCCGCATGACTCCCCGCAGACTGGATCGGGCCCGCATTCTTGACCCGAACAGTCCTGCACGCACCATTCAGTTACGCACTGACGGTTGGAATTGCAAGTCTTCCCATCCGGACACGTCCCACACGACTCCCCGCACACGGGGTCCGGGCCGCACTCCATTATCCCACACGCTGGTTCACAGTCGGAACCACACCCAGATTGCACCAACAACAAAAGGAAGACCGCCAGTACCGACGAAA